>JAGWUG010000185.1 GCA_028868555.1 Actinomycetales bacterium
GCTCGACCTAGCCGGCTGGCAGTCCCAGGGGGTTCTGCTCCTAAACCGCCACCTGACCGCGTTGGTGGGGGAGGCGGGTGCTCACATCGGTGAGGGTTGGACAGAATTCACCGATGCAGCCATTGCGCAACTTCTACTGATCAACCCTGCTCTGGTTTTGGTGCTCTGGGGCAATCAGGCTGGAACCTTGCGCGACTCGCTTGCTGAACAGCTAGCAGCAAGCAGCGCAACCATAATCAGCGGGGTCCACCCCAGCCCGCTGTCCGCGCATCGGGGTTTCTTTGGCAGTAAACCATTCAGTGCAATCAATGCGGCACTCCAAAATCAGGGGTTTGAGCAGATAGATTGGAGAGTCTAGGAGGATGCATTGGCTCTAGATTCCGAAACCCGTTGGCGCTTGGCACGCAAGGCCAAGGCCTCGCCTGCTCCAGCTCAAGCTGCAGGTGAAGTCACCATTCGCCAGGCCATGGAGACCGACATGGTCTCGGTTGCCGAGATCTACAACTACTACATCCAGAACTCTGTGGTCACCTTCGACATTGAGCTGCTTACCCTCAACGACTGGATCGAGAAGTACCGCTGGCTCGTGGGTCTGCAGCTGCCGTTCCTCGTTGCCGTGACCGAGTCTGGCTACATTCTTGGATTTGCCTATGTTGCTCCCTGGCGCCAAAAAGCAGCCTATAAGCGCACCGTAGAGAACAGCATTTACCTGCGTCCGGCAGCAACCGGAAAGCGCGTAGGAACGCGCCTGATGACCGAACTCATGAAGCAGGCTAAGGCCTCGGGCGTGAAGGAAATCGTCGCTGTCATCAGTGACAAAGGCGCCGAATCCTCTATCAAGATGCACGAGTCAATGGGCTTCAAACACCAGGGGCACCTGGGTAAGGTTGGCTTCAAGTTTGGCCGCTGGCTGGGCACTGTCCTGCTTCAGAAGAGCCTCTAGTCTCAAACGTCGGGTCAGCTTCAGGTATCTGAGTTTTCTTTGTGAATTAGGTATCGCTTTAGCCACTTTCGTCGTTAAAGTCCCACTTGACCTTTACGCTCGAATTGTGTTGTTGCGTAAGCGGGTTTTCACCGCAGTTGGCCTAACCGTTGCTCTGGCTTTGGGGGTTCTCGGTCTGGCGGGTCCTGCAACGGCTTCACAGATTTCTTACTCAAGCAAGCTCACGCCGGGTGCTCCAATCGGCCTGCTGGTGCACTTCAAGCAGGGCTTCAATGCCAACGGTTGGTTTGGCGCTCTAAGTGGCCAGCAGGCACTCACCACTGTGGGGATCCCGGTTGGTTCGCAGCGCGCACTTGGGCAGGGTTGGCACGTTCTCAACTTCAGGGGTGCCGTATCTGCCTCTGCCGCTGCCCAGGCGCAGGCACTCATGAGTCACCAGCCTGGCGTGACCTCGGTAGCTATAAACACCTTCATCGCCGCCAGGCCGGCAGCTGTGGCCCGTGCATCTAGCCGCATCACGCCGGTTGGGTTCCCAGCCCTCACTTTCAAGCCGGCCAGCCAGGTTCTCAAGGTGACCGCCACCGATGCATGGTCTGCCATGAACCCTTCGGAGGCACAGGTAGCGGTGGGTTGGGCTTCACCAAAGTCGCTCTTTGGTTTCAAGTTGACCGGCTTCAAGCTGCAGGCTTCGCTCGATTCGGGTGTGAGTTTCCTCGATGTGCCCGGTGCCTACGCGAGCAAGGTTCGCTCAGCACTCATCTCGAGTGGGCTGACCGTGGGCCAGACCGTAATGGTCAGAGTTGCAGCTATCACTAGCAACGGCAAGGCAACCAAGCAGGGTGCCTGGTCGGCGCTGGCAACTACCGTTCCAACCGCATTGCCAATTGCCCCAAACCTAATCACCTCAAGTGTCTCTTCTTCGGTTCCGAAGGCAAGCTGGACAGGCCTGCAGTCGGCTCAAGAAACTGGCGGCCTGCCAATCACCTACACCGCGGTTGCCACGGCTGCCGGTCAAGCAGACGTTTCCTGCACTAGTGCAACTACGAGCTGCACTTTCACCGGCCTGGTTTCAGGCGTGAACTACCAGGTAAAGGTGCGTGCGGAGAATAAGCACGGCGCAGGCCCATGGGCAGCTGGATTCAAGATCACTGACCCGCTTTACTCGCTGCAGTGGTACCTGAACTCCACCGAAGGAATCAACGTAGAGGGTGCCTGGGCTAAGACTCGCGGTAGCGCATCGGTCACCGTTGCAGTCATCGACTCCGGCATCACCGAGCACCCAGACCTTGACGGTCAGCTCTGGCGCAACATCGACAACTCGGTTTACGGATACGACTTTGTGTCGACTGCGAGCGGTTCCGACGACGGCGACGGTTGGGATGCCAACCCAACGGACACCACTCCGTCAAACGAGTGGCACGGAACCCATGTCTCGGGTTTGATTGCTGCGGCAAACAACAATATCGGCGTGATTGGTGTTGCCTCAGGAGTGAAGCTCCTAGAGGTGCGCGCACTTGGCAGCAAGGGCGGCTCACCGGCAGACCTCATTGCCGCACTCAACTGGGCGGCAGGCAAGGAAGTTCCGGGCGTTCCTAAGAACCTGCACCCTGCGCAGGTTATAAACATGTCACTCGGAAACCCTCAGGTTGCGCCTTGTGACACTGCAACCGCAAGTGTTCTCCAGACCCTGCATGACATGAACATCATGGT
>JAGWUG010000186.1 GCA_028868555.1 Actinomycetales bacterium
CGCCGGGTAGGCGAACAGCCAGCTTGGCTGCAGTACCGCAACCACAACTGCGCCAGATACTGCCGATACCAGTAAGCCCGCCAGAGTCTTATTTGGAGAGACTGCCGGAGCTATTTTGTAACTCGCAAAACCGGTCTTCTTGGCCAGCTGGCCACCCAACCAGCCACCGATGTCGAATGCCGCAATGACCAGGAATAGTTCAAATCCACGGAGTGGGCTGAGCGCCGCCTGGGCTGCGCCAACCACTATCCAAATCAAACCCAGGACCGTGAATCCTCTAGCCAGCTTCAGATATTCGATGGCACAAACCACCACCACCGCGGCCATGATGGTCGCGGTTGCCCACTGCCCAAGGAGCGCGGCCAGCGCATAGACGCCAATCAGCGCCAGCCAGGTGAACCAACGCTGTCTCAGCACTTTGCTTTGCGAGCGTGCAACTAGTGGCGCGGTGACGGCCAACACCGCAGCCGCCCCAATACTCCCAAGCATCCAGGTTTCAAAGTCGGTTGAGTTCACGACTTATCTTTCTCGCTCGCACCTCGGCGGTCAGCAGCGATCCGAAGACCACGAGCACGGCCCAGCTCTCGAGAGTAAGCGGCATCGGTGTGCCCAGTTGAATGAGCAGCACAGTCAGAACTGCGCCAAAGGCTCGCTCACTCTTGCCAAATGGCCCGCCGTTGACGCGCTCCACGCCCTGGCTGTGCCCCCAAACCGACACCAAGGTTGGCGCTGCTGCCAAAACCAATGCCGCCAACTGAAACAGGCTCACCCAGGTTCCCACCCGCGTCCCCGCCAGGCAGAAGAAGCCCGCAAAAAGTGCCATGTCGGCAAGGCGGTCTCCAAGTTCGTTCACCCAGAATCCGCGTCGGCTGGTTACATTTCTGGCTCTTGCCACAGCACCGTCAAGGTTGGCGCCAGCCAGGCGGATCACCACTCCCAACAGAACCAGCCAGGTCTGCAGCTGAAATACACCGATGCCCGCCAGCACACCTCCGGCCACACCGATGATGGTGAAGAGATCTGGGCTGAGGCGAAGCGAAACCGCCATCCGAGTGAATGGCGACAGCACTCGGCTAAACCAATGCTTGGCTCCGTAGATGCCGCGCATCAGAAGCACACCTTCCAGACCTGCCAGACCAGTGCGACAGAAATGACGGGTAGTAGCAGAGTTGCCAAGGTGGCCAGGGTGCGGCCAGCCCTTCGCGTCAGGAGGACCGCGGCGAATAGGAACATCGGTGCGGTGACAACCAGGCAGAGCAGGTTGGCGCAGGTGAAAAACGCAACCGGGATAACCGGAACTGCTCCAAAGACTCCAACTTTGATGAGGGTCAACTGAGCGGCGGCGAAGAGCGCAAAAAAGAGTTGAGCCTTGACCAGAATCTTGGCGATGGGGGCGAAGCGCTGCTCGGCTACATTGCTCATCGGCTCACGCTCCAGTACGCGATTGACATTGCTAGGCCAAGTGGGAACAGCGCGAGTGAAACCAACTGAATGGTGCCGAGGCATGGCTTGAGCCAACGCCCCATGATCTGACCACCAAGGGCACCAAGTCCGCCGACTAATGCAATGCGGGCTACGCGAGGACCGAGTGCGCTCAGAAGCGTTGGCAGGTCGAGGCCGAGGGTTCCAGCCTCGTGGGCATAGACCTTCACCGGTATGCCATTCCACATCTGATTGGCGAAGGCCCCGTTGAGATTGGTGGCCAGCTGGCGGTGCGCCTCAACGTACATATTTTGCGTTGTGAAAGGTTCCCAAACCGGAGTTCCGTGGATGGTCAAGTACCAGGTGAATATGACGCCGAGAACAGAACCGGCTGCACTCAGCGTGATGAGACAAAGAGTTCTCCAGCGCAGCCCAACTGCTCCAACCATCAGGAGCAGCGGCATCTCGGCGATGAGCGGCCAAACATTTCCCTCGCCAAAGGCCCAGAGGAAGACTACGAGCGGACCAACCCAGCCGTACGCCGCGCGGCGAACGCGTTTCCAACCGATTCCAGGCTGGGCTACCGGCTGGTTGCGAGTGAGGAGAGTCAACTGTGAGGCAGTTTGGATACGCGCGAAGTCAACATCGTCCTGGCTGGCGCCAACCTGCAATGCCTCACCTAGCGCTAGAGCGACCGGTGCCCGATTGATGAACCCGCCGTTCACGGGCATGGCGCGCTCGGTTCCGGTTATGGCAATTGGCAGCACCGATGCCCCGGTGGCCTGAGCCAGACGAAAGGCGCCACTGCGGAGGCGGCCGAGTTTTCCGTCTCGGGTACGGGTGCCTTCAGGGAACAGCACGAGCACGACTCCGGCCCGCACTAGCTCGGCGGCCGCGGAGAGATCCTGGTAGGCCAACTCGCTATCCCTGCGGATTGGCCAGACCCCAACGAGCGTGCGCGAAAGCAATTCACCAATTGGGCTGGCCAGCCAATACTCGGCATCCGCAACAACCAGCACAGGACGCTGGCGACCAATGGCGGTCAGAAGAGCCGCCGAGTCGGCGTGGGAGCGATGGTTAGCCACCACAATAAGTGGTCCGTCTGGAAGTGAAATCCGGGATCCGAGCGGGACAGCATCGGTGGGTTTTGACCCGGTTGGAGTGATGGTGATGCCCTGCCCCAAAACTGCAAAAGCCAGGCCAAAAAGCTTGGCGCGGAACCACGA
>JAGWUG010000187.1 GCA_028868555.1 Actinomycetales bacterium
CCGCGTCATGAACTTTGGCAAGAGCCGCGCCAAGCTGGTCAACAAGGACATGCCTAAGGTGACCTTCGCCGATGTTGCGGGTGCCGACGAAGCCATCGAGGAACTGCAAGAAATCAAGGAATTCCTCAAGGAGCCTCAGAAGTTCCAGGCAGTTGGAGCCAAGATCCCTCGCGGTGTTCTGCTTTACGGTCCTCCTGGAACCGGTAAGACCCTGGTTGCCAAGGCTGTTGCCGGCGAGGCCGGAGTTCCGTTCTTCACCATCTCGGGTTCCGACTTCGTGGAGATGTTTGTTGGTGTTGGTGCCAGCCGCGTTCGCGACCTCTTCGACCAGGCCAAGCAGAGCGCACCTGCCATCATCTTCGTTGACGAGATCGACGCAGTTGGTCGTCACCGCGGTGCCGGCATCGGTGGCGGAAATGACGAGCGCGAGCAGACCCTCAACCAGCTTCTGGTTGAGATGGACGGCTTCGACTCTAAGACCAACGTCATTCTGATCGCGGCCACCAACCGCCCAGACATTCTCGACCCAGCGCTGCTGCGTCCGGGCCGCTTCGACCGCCAGATTGGCGTCACCGCTCCAGACCTGATTGGTCGCGAGCAGATCCTGAAGGTGCACGCCAAGGGCAAGCCAATCGGCGACGACGTAGACCTGGGCATTGTTGCCCGCCGCACCCCTGGCTTCACCGGTGCCGACCTCGCCAACGTTCTGAACGAGGCCGCCCTGCTTACCGCTCGCGGTAACAAGAAGGTCATCGATGCGCCTACCCTCGACGAGGCAATTGACCGCGTCATTGGTGGACCGCAGAAGAAGAGCCGCCTCATGCAGGATCAGGAGCGCCTGAACACCGCGTACCACGAGGCCGGTCACGCTCTCGTTGCTGCATCGCTCAACCACAGCGACCCTGTCACCAAGATCACCATCCTGCCTCGCGGTCGTGCCCTGGGTTACACCATGGTCGTGCCAATCGAGGACCGCTACTCGGTATCGCGCAACCAGTTGCTCGACCAGATGGCCTGGGCAATGGGTGGCCGCGTGGCCGAGGAAGTTGTCTTCCACGACCCAACCACCGGTGCCTCGAATGACTTTGAGAAGGCAACCAACATTGCCCGCACCATGATCACCCAGTACGGCTTCAGCAATGCCATCGGTGCGGTTTCTTACGGCAACGGCGGCGAGGTCTTCATTGGCCGCGATATGGCTCAGCAGCGCGACTACTCTGAGGCAACCGCTCAGGTGATTGACAACGAGGTTCGCACCCTGGTGGAGAACGCACACGAGGAGGCCTACAAGGCCATTACCCTCAACCGTGCCGTGCTCGATGAACTGGCTCGCCAGCTCATGATCAAGGAGACCCTGCAGGCCGACGAAGTTGCCAAGATCTTCGAGAGCGTGAAGAAGCTTCCGCTGCGCAAGACCTGGCTGTCTTCGGCCAAGCGTCCGGTTTCCACTCAGCCTCCAATCGAGATTCCTGCCAAGGCATCCACCGTTGAGGGCGAAGTTAAGCCAGCTAAGAAGCCGGCCGCGCGCAAGCCGCGTGCGCCAAAGGCTCCAGCCGCCGAGTAGCTGGCAGTTAGTAGCAGCCAGTGATTGACGCAGGGCGTATTCAGAAAGCCGTAACCGAGTTGCTCTCGGCTATCGGCGAGGACCCCACGCGTCCAGAGCTGGCTGCCACACCAGTGAAGGTGGCCGAGGCCTACCAGGGCTTCTTCGCCGGCATTCACCAGGACCCGCTTGCCGTGCTGGCAGAGACCTTCGAGGCCGAGCACAACGACGTTGTGATTCTCAAAGACATCGAGTTCATCTCGATCTGCGAGCACCACCTGCTGCCATTCACTGGTGTCGCTCACATCGCCTACCTCCCTGACAATCGCGTGGTTGGTCTGGGGCGTCTGCCAAAGCTGGTTGAGGTTCTTGCCTGCCGCCCTCAGCTGCAGGAGAACCTGACCGCTCAGATCGCCGATTCTCTAGAGGCCGGCCTGGGCTCCAAGGGCGTTGTAGTTGTCATCGAGGCCCGCCACCAGTGCGTTGCCTCGCGCGGTGCGCGCCAGCCAGAGGTCCAGACAGTAACCATGGCCACTCGCGGCTGCTACTCGGAGCCTGCCGCTCGCGCCGAGGTCATGGGCCTAATCAGCAAGTGATGAACTAGCCATGGCATTCCAGCGGCCGCAGGTAATGGGTGTTGTAAACGTCACCCCTGACTCCTTCAGTGACGGCGGCAAATACACCGATGCCAAAATCGCCATCGACCACGCCCGCCAGCTTTTTGCCGAAGGTGCCACCATCCTCGACATCGGTGGCGAGTCGACTCGTCCGGGTGCAGAGCGCGTTTCGGTTACCGAAGAGACTGCTCGCGTGGTGCCTGTGATTTCCGGCATACGCTCCAGCGACTGGTACCTGGAGGCGGCTGTTGCGGGTACCGCTCCAATGATTTCAATCGACACCATGAACCACGAAACCGCGCTGGCCGCGGTTGAGGCGGGTGCCGATATCGTCAACGACGTTTCTGGAGGTCTGGCCGACCCCAAGATGTTCTCGGCCATCGCGCCAACCAACGCCCAGCTGATCATCAGTCACTGGCGCGGGCACAGCACCGAGATGGACAAGCTCAACCAGTACGAAGACGTTGCCACCGATGTGAT
>JAGWUG010000188.1 GCA_028868555.1 Actinomycetales bacterium
AGCACATCAACTCGGAGAAGTACGAGTACAAACAGCGCGACTGGGATGCCCTGGCAGCCGAGGGCAAGACGATTGCCCCTTACATCAGCCGATTGAACCAGATCCGTAACGACAACCCTGCACTGCACCAGCTGCGGAACATTGAGATCCACGCCACCGACGACTCGTCCATCATCTGCTTCACCAAGCATCTGAAGGCGGAACATTCCCCTACCGGCCAGGCCAACACCATCATCGTTGTGGTCAACACTGACCCGCACGCGGTGCGTGAGACCACGGTTCACCTAGATCTCAACAAGCTTGGCTTCGCCTCCGATGCCCAGTTCCGGGTGACCGACCTATTCACCAGCCAGAGCTTCCAGTGGGGTGCTCACAACTACGTGAAGTTGGACTCGTTCGTTGAACCGGCCCACGTGCTCCGCGTGGACCACGGCCACTAGACTCAAAAACTCTCCAGAGATAGGCAGCAAACATGGCTACAAAGAAGGTAACGAAGGCCAAGGGCGAGGTTGCACTGGTTGCACCGAGCGTTGACAGCCACGTGCTCTGGCGCGTAAGCGTGGGTTCTTACCACGACCCACACGCCGTACTCGGTGCTCACCTTTTTGAGGGTGGTGTTGCGCTGCGCACACTCAAGCCTCTCGCCAAGGAAGTTACCGCACTGCTTGAGGACGGCACTGAACAGCCGATGGAGCACGTGGAGAACGGCATCTGGCAGGCTGTGGTTGCCGGCAGCCACATCCCTGACTACCGCATTCGTGCCTCCTACGAAGATGGAAACGTTTGGGAGACCGACGACCCTTACCACTATGCCCCGACCCTGGGCGAGCTGGACATGCACCTGGTAACCGAGGGACGCCACGAGGAACTTTGGCGGGCTCTTGGCTCGCACATCGTTGAGATGAAGGGCAAGCTGGGCAAGTCGGCCGGCACCCGCTTTGCTGTCTGGGCCCCTAACGCCCAGGGCGTTCGCGTGGTTGGCGACTTCAACCACTGGAACGGCGTTGGCCACGCCATGCGCGTCATGGGCTCCAGCGGAATCTGGGAACTTTTCATTCCAGGTATCGGTGCCGGCACCAAGTACAAGTACGAGATCCTGACCAAGGATGGACACTGGATCACAAAAATTGACCCGCTGGCTCGCGCCACCGAGGTTCCACCTGCAACCGCATCGGTGATTACCGAAAGCAACTACAAGTGGAACGACAGCGCGTGGATCAAGGCCCGCGCCAAGAAGGACGCCCTCAAGGAGCCGATGAGCATCTACGAGGTGCACGCCGCTTCGTGGCGCCCGGGACTCACCTACCGCGGCCTGGCAGATGAGCTGATTCCATACTTGAAGGAACTGAACTTCACCCACGTTGAGTTCATGCCGTTGGCCGAGCACCCATACGGCCCTTCTTGGGGTTACCAGGTCACCGGCTACTACGCCCCAACAAGCCGACTGGGCTCCCCCGACGACCTGCGCTACCTCATCGACAAGCTGCACGAGGCCGGCATCGGTGTGATTCTGGACTGGGTACCTGCCCACTTCCCGAAGGACGAATGGGCTCTCGGGCGCTTTGACGGTGTGCCGCTATACGAGCACGCCGACCCACGTCAGGGTGAACACCCAGACTGGGGCACCTTCGTGTTCAACTTTGGTCGCCACGAGGTCCGCAACTTCCTGATGGCAAACGCCAACTACTGGATTGAGGAATTCCACATCGATGGACTGCGCGTTGACGCGGTTGCCTCGATGCTTTACCTCGACTACTCACGCAAGGCAAACGAGTGGGTTCCTAACCAGTACGGCGGCCGCGAGAACCTGGAAGCGATCCGCTTCATGCAGGAGACCAACGCCACCGTTTACCGCCGCAACCCTGGCATCATGATGATCGCCGAGGAGAGCACCAGCTGGGGTGGCGTGAGCGCTCCTACCGACGGTGGCGGCCTAGGCTACGGCTTCAAGTGGAACATGGGTTGGATGCACGACACCCTGCAGTACATCGAGAAGGACCCGATGTATCGTCGCTACCACCACGGCGAACTGACCTTCAGCATGCTCTACGCCTACGACGAGAAGTTTGTGCTGCCAATCAGCCACGACGAAGTTGTGCACGGCAAGGGCTCGCTCCTCGCCAAGATGCCTGGCGACCGCTGGCAGCAGTTGGCCAACCTGCGCGCCTTCCTTGCGTACATGTGGGCTCACCCAGGCAAGCAGCTGATCTTCATGGGTAGCGAGTTTGGACAGCTGAGCGAGTGGTCTTCGGAACGCGGGCTCGACTGGTGGATTTTGGAGCAGCCTTCGCACCAGAACGTTCAGAAGTTGGTTTCCAACCTGAACCGCATCTACCAGGACAACCCGGCCCTATGGCAGCGTGACCACGAGCGCGAGGGCTTCCAGTGGATTGACGGCGGCAACGCCGACCAGAACACCGTCTCCTTCGTGCGCTACAGCGACAAGGGTGAGCCGATTGTTGTGGTTGTGAACTTTGCTGGTGAGCCACACGGATTCTTCCGAGTTGGATTCCCGAGCGAGGGCGAGTGGGTTGAACTTCTCAACACCGATGCCGAAGAATTCGGCGGTTCCGGTGTTGGCAACATGGGCAAGATCACGGTGAAGGACGCCGGCATTCACGGCCAGCCATTCAGCGCCGA
>JAGWUG010000189.1 GCA_028868555.1 Actinomycetales bacterium
TGGCAGCAGGAATCGGTTCCACCCGTTCCGCTGCATCCACCAGCTTCAAAAGTTCGGCATCGTGGGTGGCCAAGAGAATCTGGGCACCTCGGGCTCTTTCGGCCAAAATGAGTTCCACGGTCTGGCGCCAACTGTGGCGATCCAAACCAACCGTGGGTTCGTCTAGGAATAGGCGCTGCGGAGATCCGGCAACGGCAACGGCTAATGCCAGCCTGCGCTGCTCTCCGCCGGAGATCTCGTGGGGGCTGGCGCTTTCCAAACCGGCCAAACCAAGCAGCCCCAGCAGCTCCGCCGCTCGAACAGCATCCGTGCGCTGGGTTAGGCAACCGAGCACCGTGTTTTCGGTGAGTGCCAACGCCGGATTCTGCGGCAGCCAACCAGCCGAACCCGTCCGCTGCTCAAGCTCAGCGCGCAATCGCGTTGACTTGCCCGCGCCGGATGCGCCAACCAGGGCGGTCATGGTGCCGTCTGCCGGCACCGTCTTGGGTTCAGAGGGCAATTTCCCGACCCAAAGACCCCAGCCATCAAGGTCGCCCGCGAAGTCCTGGAATATCTCGGCTGGCTGCCCGTCTGCCAGCAGCTCGCCGGACTGACTCAGCACCAGCACTCGGTTCACCAGCGGCAGCCAGGGCTCAAACAGGTGCTCGGCCAGGATCAGGGTGGCCCCGGAGGAGTCCAGATAGTCCCGCACTGCCAAGCGAACTTCCTCGGCAGCGGCGCCATCCAACTGAGCGGTGGGTTCGTCCAGCAGAAGTACCTGAGGCCGGAGCGATAGCAGACCGGCCAGGCACATGCGCTGCAATTCACCGCCAGAAAGCGTCGCCGGGTTTCGCTCTAAACCAATATGGCTCAGGCCAACCTCGGCAAGTGCAACTTCAACCAGTTGGGAAATGCTTGCCACCGATGCCCCGGCCGATTCCGCGCCGAATGCAACATCACGGTGGACCGAGTCGGCGATTGTGGCATCGGCGTAGTTTTGCAGCAGCAAACCCGAACCCGACACCACAGTTTCACCGGTGAGTTCGGCGGTTTCAAGCTGGGTGAGAACACCGCTGAGAGCCAGTAGCAGCGTGGACTTGCCAGCACCACTTGGGCCAAGCAGCAGGATGCGCTCGCCCGCCTCCGCCTTAAATGAGACACGGTTGAGCACTGGCCGCGCCGACCCCACCGGGGTGACGCTCAGCTGCTCAACCGCTACCGACACTGTTTCCGCCTGGATCCCGAACTGGGACTAGCCGATTCTTCTTTCCATGCGGGCCTCGCGGCCTGCGGCGAAGGAATTAAGGACGCCAAGGCGACCTAGCAAACGGACCAGTCCCCAGCCAACGCCACCAGCAATGAGCGCGCCCGAAAGCACGCCGCAAATCATGTAGATGACCTTCTGGATCACAGAGTAAGTAGGCACCCAGCTGAAGTATTCGTAGACCACCTCTGCCGCTGCCGAGATTGCTCCGCCAAGTGCGGCCAGGGGCAGGGTGAGAGCTCGGTATGCGATGGCCAGCATGACCAGCTCCACGCCGATAGCCTGGCAGGCTCCAGAGATAAGCACGGTATACGACCACGGATTGCCGCCCAGAACCAGTTCGAGGCTGGCCGCGATTAGCTCCGCGTAGAGTGCGGCTCCGGGCTTGCGAACCAGCACGCCGCCGAGCACTGCTGGAATGATCCAGACGCCTAACTGCAGTTCACCCAGCGAAGGGTAGACGTTGGCGATGGTACTGGTGATTGGGTAGACGAAGGTGTCGAAGCCCCAGAAGGCAACGCCAAGAGCGGCGGCCAGAATTGCGGTGGTTACTAGGTCAACCCCGCGCCAGGCGAGGTTTGGTGTTTTCTTGATTTGTGACATTTACATGCTCCCTTGATTTAAGGGAGAGCGGTGCATTTACACCTACTGAGATGCTCGACTTCCTACGCCGGTGCTAACCGATTCAGGTTCGAGGGTCTGCGGCTGTCCGCACTCTCAGCGCCCAACGGCGCTCCCCTGTCTTACAACACCGATGTTACACCCGAAAACTTGGGTTAACCCAAGATTGGGCCCCACCCGAAGGTGAGGCCCAACTCGTTTGGATTGGTTACTTGAGAACCAGGGCGATCTCGCCACTGGTTGCGGTTACGGTTGGGGTCAGGTCTGCCGCGGTGGTCACGGTGACCATCACAGGGGTTGCCGACTGAGCCGCAATACCGCTGGCGCTGTTAGCGGCGATGCTCAGGTAAACGCCCCACTTCTGAACGTTGGCAACCTCGTCACCAGGGATCTGAATGGTACCGGTGAGCACGCCGTTGGCGAGGCTGAGGTTGCTCAGCTGCATTCCGCGTGGGCCACCGAATCCGTGACCACCGTGGCCGTGGCCACCGCGAGGTCCGCCGAAGTGGTTGCCTCGGGCGTCGCCGGTACCGCTGAAGTTAGGAGCGGTGGCACGGGCGTCCGAGGTGGAACCAGGGGTCCAGCCTCCGGCACCGTTAGCGCCTGGGCCGTCACCATCGTTGTCTGGGGCGTGGTGGCCGCGAACGTCGCCGCTACCGAAGCGCACGTCGCCACTACCGAAGGTTGGAACCGGTGGGGTGGCTGGTGCGCTGGTGGCATCGGCGGCCAGTGGAACTACCTTCACAACCAGGAGCTTCGCTGCGGTGG
>JAGWUG010000190.1 GCA_028868555.1 Actinomycetales bacterium
AAGTACACCTTTGAGGTTGCTCCTGACTCGAACAAGACTGAGATCAAGCAGGCGATTGAGAGCATCTTCAAGGTTGAGGTGGCTTCGGTCAACACCCTTAACCGCGCGGGCAAGACCCGTCGCACCAAGTTCGGCCTTGGCAAGCGCAAGGACACCAAGCGCGCCATCGTCACCCTGAAGTCCGGCAACATCGACATCTTCACCAACGTCGGTTAAGCGGAAGTAGAGGAATCTAGAAAATGGCTATTCGCAAGTACAAGCCAACGACCCCAGGTCGTCGTGGTGCGTCGGTCTCAGACTTTGCTGAGATCACTCGCTCGACTCCTGAGAAGTCGCTGCTTCGCCCACTGACTAAGACCGGTGGCCGCAACAGCTCGGGCCGTGTTACCACTCGCCACATCGGTGGTGGCCACAAGCGTCAGTACCGCGTTATCGACTTCCGTCGTAACGACAAGGACGGCATCCCGGCAACCGTTGCTCACATCGAGTACGACCCGAACCGTACCGCTCGCATCGCCCTTCTGCACTACGCAGACGGCGAAAAGCGTTACATCATTGCACCAAACAAGCTCAAGCAGGGCGACCGCATTGAGCAGGGTCCAGGTGCCGACATCAAGCCAGGCAACAACCTGCCGCTGAAGAACATCCCAGTAGGTACCGTTGTCCACGCCATCGAACTGAAGCCAGGCGGCGGTGCAAAGCTCGGTCGTTCGGCCGGTGCAAGCATCCGTCTGGTTGCTAAGGATGGCCCATACGCACAGCTTCGTCTGCCATCGGGTGAAATCCGTAACGTAGACGCACGCTGCCGCGCCAGCATCGGCGAGGTCGGCAACGCCGAGCAGTCGAACATCAACTGGGGTAAGGCAGGCCGTCTGCGTTGGAAGGGCGTTCGCCCAACCGTCCGCGGTGTTGCAATGAACCCAGTTGACCACCCACACGGTGGTGGTGAAGGCCGCACCTCGGGTGGTCGTCACCCAGTATCGCCTTGGGGCCAGGCTGAGGGTCGTACCCGCAAGCCAAACCTTCCAAGCGACAAGATGATCGTCCGCCGTCGTCCATCGGGCAAGCAGCGCTAGTAGGAGTCTGAACAATGCCACGTAGTTTGAAGAAGGGCCCATTCGTAGACGAGCACCTTTACAAGAAGGTTGCCGCTCAGAACGAGGCCAACACCAAGAACGTAATCAAGACCTGGTCGCGCCGCTCGATGATTGTTCCAGCAATGCTGGGCCACACCATCGCAGTGCACGACGGTCGCAAGCACGTCCCTGTATTCGTCACTGAGACCATGGTTGGTCACAAGCTCGGCGAATTCGCACCAACCCGCACCTTCCGTGGTCACGTGAAGGACGACAAGAAGGGTCGCCGCAAGTAAGCGGCGCCTAGAAAGACGAGAGGAAAGACAATGGAAGCAGTCGCACGTGTGCGCCACATCCGCGTCACCCCAATGAAGGCTCGCCGCGTCGTCAACTTGATCCGCGGAAAGCAGGCCACTGAGGCTTTGGCAATCCTGAAGTTCGCCCCACAGGCAGCTTCGGAGCCGGTCTACAAGTTGGTTCAGGCTGCCATGGCTAACGCCAAGGTGAAGGCCGACGCAAGCAACACCCTGTTCAACGAGGACGACCTGTTCGTCTCGAAGGCATACGTAGACGAGGGCACCACCCTCAAGCGCTTCATGCCTCGTGCCCAGGGCCGCGCGTTCCAGATTCTAAAGCGCACCAGCCACATCACTGTTGTGGTTGCAACTCCAGACGAGCTCGTTGCTCAGAAGGCGGGTAAGAACTAATGGGTCAGAAAGTAAACCCGTACGGTTTCCGACTCGGTATCACCACCGACCACGTTTCACGCTGGTTCGCAGACTCAACCAAGAAGGGTCAGCGCTACCAGGACTACGTGACCGAAGACATCAAGGTCCGCAAGTTGCTCACCGAGCGTCTTGACCGTGCCGGTGTCTCACGTGTTGAGATCGAGCGCACCCGTGACCGCGTCCGCGTTGACATCCACACCGCCCGTCCGGGTCTGGTAATTGGTCGTCGTGGCGCCGAGGCAGAGGCCATCCGTGCCGACCTCGAGAAGCTCACTGGCAAGCAGATTCAGTTGAACATCCTTGAGGTCAAGAACCCAGACATGGATGCACAGCTTGTTGCACAGGGTATCGCCGAGCAGCTCAACGCACGTGTGGCTTTCCGCCGCGCGATGCGTAAGGGCATGCAGGGTGCTCTCCGCAGCGGTGCAAAGGGTATCCGTGTTCAGACCTCAGGTCGTCTTGGTGGAGCCGAAATGAGCCGCACCGAGTTCTACCGCGAAGGCCGTGTTCCACTACACACCCTCCGTGCCAACATCGACTACGGCTTCTATGAGGCCAAGACCGTTTTCGGTCGCATCGGTGTCAAGGTTTGGATCTACAAGGGCGACATCACCAACAAGGAGCTAGCAGCTCAGCAGGCAAACGCACCTAAGCGCCCAGAGCGCCCACGTCGCAACGCCGCTCCAGCTGCCGCTGCTCCTGCCGCCACTGAGGCCGCTCCAGCAGCTGCACCAGCAGCAGAAAGCGTTGAGGCATAACCCATGCTGATTCCACGTCGCGTAAAGCACCGCAAGCAGCACCACCCAAGCCGTTCAGGCGCTGCCA
>JAGWUG010000191.1 GCA_028868555.1 Actinomycetales bacterium
CCGATGCCCTTATCGAAGACGGCCTGGCATACCTGGCTGAACCCACCGATGACTGCACTGTGATCTTCCGTCATGCTTCTGGTGTGCGCGGCAAGAAACTGCTCGATGCCATCCGAAGCACCGACTCAGCCATTGAGGTTAGCTGCGAGAAGATCACCAAGGAGGGCGACCGCATCGCCTTTGCTACAGGTGAGTTCAAGAACCTGAAGAAGCAGGCCACAAATGGTGCCATCCGCGCCATGGTTGCAGCTTTCGGAGACGACGTGGCAGGTCTCGCGGCCGCCTGCGCTCAGTTGAGCCAGGACGTTTCCGAATCGATCGACGAGAACACCGTTCAGAAGTACTTCGGTGGCCACGTTGAGGTAAACAACTTCCAGCTGGTGGATGCCGCCCTGGCGGGAGATGCCAGCACCACTCTCACGCTGTTGCGCCAGAGCCTGGCTGCCGGGGGAGAGCCAGTCACTCTAGTCAGCGCCGTTGCCCACCGCATGCGCACCCTGGCCAAGCTTCTCAACAACCGAAGTGCCACCGCGGCGCAGCTGGGAATGCAAGCCTGGATGATGGATCGCGCCCGCAGGGAACTCACCGGATGGACCGAGAACGGTATGGCAACCGTGATTCAGGAAGTAGCCCGAGCTGACGCCGCCGCTAAGGGTGCCGAGCGCGACCCAGAATTTGCCATCGAGCGCCTGTTCCTGCTCATTCTCAGTAAGGGTGTTCGTGCCTAAGACCTCGCGCTCGATCTGGGCCGTATCAACCGTTTTCTTCTTAACCCTGCTGTTGCGCCCGCCGTTGGCTGCCATCGGCCCGTTGCTGACCACCATCCAGAACTCCCAGCACTGGAGCACCACTCAGCTTGGACTTCTTACGTCAACGCCAGTGCTCTGCTTTGGCATCGGTGCGTTCCTTGGCCCCCGCCTGCTTTCGCGCTACGGCCTCTCCAAGGCCTTCACCGGCATCCTCGTGGTGCTGACGGTCACAATCCTCGGTCGCGTCTGGTTTGGATTTGAGTTCCTACTCATCGGCACCATCGCCATGGGGCTAGGCATCGCCGTGTCAAACGTCTTGTTCCCCGCGCTGATTCGCGCCGAGTTCCCCAACTCGGTGGCAAGGATGACCGCCACCTACACCACGATGCTCTCCGGCTTTTCGGCTGTTGCATCGGGGATTGCATTCCCGGTGAGCGAATCACTACACAGCTGGCAGCTGGCCCTTAGCCTCTTGGCCATACCGGGAGTGCTCGGTCTTATTGCCTGGCGAATCACGGTTGCAAAGGATCACCCGGTTGCGAAGGTCGAGGGCGACGCGGCGGCATCGGTGAACATGTGGAGACACCCGCTCACCTGGGCGATTGCCGCTTTCTTTGGCCTGCAGTCTTCAAACTTCTACGTGCTACTGAACTGGCTGCCGTCGCTGCTGGTGGACAACGGAATGTCCGAGGTCAACGCCGGTGGAACCCTTGCTCTCATGAGCATGGTCGGTATCCCGGTTGGAATGCTGATCACGGCAAACCTAAAGCGCATCAAGAACCTATCTGCTCTGGTGGTTGCCATCAGTCTCGTCACCAGCGCTGGTCTGGCCCTCTATGAAGTTGGCCCCAGCCTCGCGATTCCGGCCAGCATCCTCACCGGTGTGGGCCTGTCGTCGTCGTTCCCGCTCTCGCTCGCGTTGATTGGCATGAAGGGGAGCAACCAGGCCATCACAACCTCCATGTCCGCAATCTCTCAAGGCATGGGTTATCTCTTTGCCGCGGCAGCCGTGTTTGTGGCCGGCCTGTCGCACGACCTGACGGGCAGTTGGCTGCCAACCATTTTGGGCGCCATCGCCTGCGCGCTGGTGCAGGCCTTTGCCGGGCGCTTCGCGGTCAACCACGACGTGGTTTAGGGGAGTGGCCTAGGTCGACTGATTCGCCGTCCGGAAACTCGGCTCCCGCCAATCTGCCGTCCGACAACTCGCCCCCAAGCAACCCACCACCCATCAACCCGCTTAAACTAAAACGCCCTCGGATAACCGAGGGCGTTGAAGTAGTTGCGGCTTAGAGAGCCGAAGCCTGCTTTGCGATTGCGGACTTGCGGTTCGCAGCGTTGTTCTTGTGCAGAACACCCTTCGATACAGCCTTGTCCAGCTTGCGGCCGGCGTTTGCGACTGCAGCAGCTGCGGCAGCCTTGTCTCCGGTTGCGATAGCCTCGCGAGCGGCACGAACGGCGGTCTTGACCTCGCTCTTTACAGCCTTGTTGCGCTCAGTAGCCTTCTGGTTAGTGAGTACGCGCTTAATCTGCGACTTGATGTTTGCCATGTTTCACTTTCTAAATTTGCCGTGACAGTTTGCACGACTCGAAAAGATTGTTGGGCTTTGGGTGGAGACACACACCTAATACCGACTACTCACTTTACCATTGCCCGCGCCAGATGGGCAAGTATCCCCGCCTAAACCGCATCGGTGTGGCAAAATATCAGGGACTGCATTCGCAGATTCCTAATCTTCAAACAGAGGTACCCGTTGTCGCCACGCGCCACCACCCGGCTCGAACCAGCCAAGACTCCACCAGAGCTGATTCGAAACTTCTGCATCATCGCTCACATCGACCACGGTAAGAGTACTCTGGCAGACCGCATGCTTCAGCTAAC
>JAGWUG010000192.1 GCA_028868555.1 Actinomycetales bacterium
CCGAGCTGCGCAAGCGCTACGAGAACATCAGCATCCAGGACCAGGGTCAGCGCTTCAACACCGACCTCCTCGAGGCTGTTGAGCTTGGCTTCCTGTTTGACCTGGCCGAGGTTCTGGCCTACACCGCCCTGGAGCGCAATGAGAGCCGCGGCGGTCACTTCCGCGAGGACTTCCCTGAGCGTGACGACAAGAAGTTCATGCTGCACTCGATGGCCTACAAGAATGGCGACAAGATCAAGATCGGCTGGAAGCCGGTCACGATCACCAACTACCAGCCGATGGAGCGTAAGTACTAATGACTGCTACCACCACCAGCGCGCCTTCCAACGCTATTGGCGAGGTTCCTTCGTTCCAAGTGACCATCATGGTTCGCCGCTACAACCCAGAGGTTGACGGCGAGGCCAAGTGGCAGGACTTCGACCTCACCATGTACGGCACCGACCGCGTGCTCGACGCACTGCACAAGATCAAGTGGGAGCACGACGGCTCACTGTCGTTCCGCCGCTCCTGCGCCCACGGTGTTTGCGGTTCGGATGCAATGCGCATCAACGGCCGCAACCGTCTTGCCTGCAAGACCCTGCTCAAGGACCTCGACCTGTCCCAGCCAATCTACGTAGAGCCAATCAAGGGCCTCGAGGTTGAGAAGGACCTGATCGTGGACATGAACCCGTTCTACCAGGCCTACCGCGACATCAAGCCGTTCCTTATCGCCTCGGACTCGCCTGACCGCGAGCGTCTGCAGAGCGCCGAGAACCGCGAGCGTTTTGACGACACCACCAAGTGCATCCTCTGCGCAGCTTGCACCACCAGCTGCCCAGTGTTCTGGACTGACGGACAGTACTTCGGCCCAGCCGCAATCGTGAACGCTCACCGCTTCATCTTCGACAGCCGTGACGAGGCCGCTCAGGTTCGCCTGGACATCCTCAACGACCGCGAGGGTGTCTGGCGCTGCCGCACCACCTTCAACTGCACCGAGGCCTGCCCTCGCGGCATCCAGGTGACCAAGGCAATTGCCGAGGTAAAGAACGCGCTGCTGCGTGGTCGCCCATAGTCAAAAGCACCTTGAAAGTGCCAGCCCTCGGGCTGGCACTTTTGCTTTAACCGCGCCCTTGAGTGGCGGCATTTGCAACACACCGATGCCGCTACCGCGCATAGGTGAGGGTAAACCCTAACCTGATTGCAACAGGTTTTTTCGGGGATAAAAATGCGTGACTTTTCTAAGGCCAATCAGCTGATCATCAGCCAGCGCGAGACCGCTGGCGACGCCTTGGCAACCGCTCACCGCCTGCAGCACTACTGCTACTTTGCCAACCAGTTCATGGCTCAGGCAGCCGACGAGGCATTCCGCAAGGCTGGCTTTGACACCGTGCTCATGAAGGGCACCATGAAGAGCCAGGTAATGGTCATGCACTGGGGTCGCCTCGTGGAACCCGAACTAAACGGTAGCTGCGATGACATCGCGCTGATTGTGGAGCACTACGGCGGCGAGTACGCGGGCTGGGACAGTCCTTTTATTGCTGCCTAGCGGGCCCTTTATCGCGGCCTAGCGGGCCTTTTCTCGCGGCCTAGCGGCTAGTAAGCCAGCGCGGTAGCCAGACCTGGAATCAGAGCCGGAGATGCGCTCAGGCTGTTGACACCCATGCGAATGAAGATCTTGGCGCTTGCCGGGTCGGCTGCGGCCTCGCCACAGATGCCAACGTGCTTGCCGGCCTTGCGGCACTCCTGAATCACGCCGTCAATCAGCGAGAGCACCTTGTTGTTGCGGGTCTCGCTCAGCGCCATGTTGGACGAGTAGCGGCTGCGGCCCAGCACGTACTGGGTGAGGTCGTTGGTTCCAATGGAGATGAAGTCAACAAACTTGAGCATCTTGCGGATCTTGCGCGGCTTGGCAATCTCAGGCACCTCAACCATCACTCCCACCTTCTTTAGGCCGGCGCGGTGGGCCAGGTCAACAAAGATCTTGGCTTCCTGAATGCTCAGCACCATCGGTGCCATCACCCAGAGTTCGGTTCCCGGATAATACTCCGATGCCATTGCCAGCGCCTCAAGCTGGGTCTCCAAGACTGCGCGGTTGGCAATCAGCACCTGCAGACCGCGGTTGCGATAGCGGCCGGTACCGGCGCCCTGAAGGAAGCTCAGCGGCTTGTCTATGTCTATGTCGAGGACACGAACGATGACGCGCGAACCCTGGAAACCGGCGAGTAGCTTGGTGTACTCGAAGACCTGCTCTTCGCGGGTGGGTGGCTTCTTGTGGCCGAGGAACAACAGTTCGGTGCGGAACAGACCAACACCCTGGGCTCCGGCCTTGATTGCGGTTGGAATCTCAAACGAGGAGCCAAGGTTGGCCATCAGGCGAACCGGCAATTCCTCAGGGCTAGGCAGCGCCTGCATCAGTGTTGTGGTTGGGTAGGCCGCCGACTGGTACTGGCGCAGCTCTTCCTCGTTGGGTGCCACGAACACCTGACCGCTGGTGGCGTCCACCAGAATCTCTTCACCCTGCTCAATGCCGCAGCTGCCCACCACACCCATGACGGTAGGCAGGTTAGCGCCGCGGGTGATGATGGCAGAGTGACTGGTGGCCGAACCCTTCTCGGTGATTACCGCGACGACCTTCGTCTTGC
>JAGWUG010000193.1 GCA_028868555.1 Actinomycetales bacterium
AACACCAACTCCGATGCGCAGATTGTGGTCATGACCACCGAGGTGCTGCGCAACATGATTTACGCCAACAGCGACTCGCTCATCAACCTCGGCTACGTGGTTATGGATGAGGTGCACTACCTGGCCGACCGCTTCCGCGGCGCAGTCTGGGAAGAGGTGATTCTTCACCTTCCTAGAGATGTGAAGATCATCAGCCTCAGCGCAACCGTGAGCAATGCCGAGGAGTTTGGCGCCTGGCTAAACGAGGTTCGCGACCACACCGAGATCATCGTTTCCGAAATCCGTCCGGTCCCACTAACCCAGCACGTGCTGTTTGGCGACGAACTGATGCCGTTGTTTGACCCAAAGACTCCGGGTCGCGTTAACCAGGAACTGCTGCAGGCTCACAACAACAAGCTTCGTCAGGCACCGAGCCGGGCTCCGCAGCGCGGCAAGAATGCCCGTCCATCCAACAAGGGTGGTCGCCCAGAGATTCGCATCGAGCGCCTCAGCAAACCCGAGATCATCGACATTCTGGACGAGGCCGACCTGCTGCCAGCCATCTTCTTTGTCTTCTCCCGCGCCGGTTGCGAGGCCGCGGTTCGCGCCTGCCAGCACTCATCAGTGCGCCTCACCACCAGGGAAGAGCAGCGCGAGATTCGCATGCTGGTGGAGGAGCGGGTCTACAACATTGCCGACGAAGACCTGGGAACTCTGGGTTACTTCGAATGGCTGGCCGGCCTGGAGCGCGGAGTCGCGGCTCACCACGCCGGAATGCTTCCTGCCTTCAAGGAAGTGGTTGAGGAGCTGTTCCTGCGCAAGCTGGTGAAGGTGGTCTTCGCCACCGAGACGCTGGCGCTTGGCATCAACATGCCAGCCCGTACCGTGGTGCTGGAGCGCCTGGACAAGTACAACGGCGAGGGCCGAGTGCAGTTGACTCCTGGTGAGTACACCCAGCTCACCGGACGTGCCGGTCGCCGCGGCATCGACACCCAGGGTCACAGCGTGATTCAGTGGGCCGGCAACCTCGACCCTCAGACGGTTTCGGGTCTGGCATCCAAGCGCACCTACCCGCTGATGAGCTCGTTCCGCCCAACCAATAACATGACCGTGAACCTGCTCGACGCCTTCGGTCGCAAGCGTGCTCGCGAGGTCCTCGAGACTTCGTTCGCCCAGTTCCAGGCCGACCGCTCTGTGGTTGGCATGGCTCGCGGCATCCGTGACAAGCAGATGACGCTCGAGGGCTACGCCGAGGCGATGGAGTGCCACCAGGGTGACTTCTTCAGCTACTCCGAGATGCGCCGCCAGATTTCAGACCTGGAGAAGACTCTTGCGAATGGACGAGTACGTGCCGAGCGCGGCAAGCAGATCAGGCTCAGCGACTCACGTCGTGCCGCCGAGAAGCAGCTCAACGAGCTGAAGCAGCGCATCAAGCAGCATCCTTGCCACTCCTGTAAGGACCGCGAGAGCCACTCCCGTTGGGGCGAGCGCTGGTGGAAGCTGTCTCGTGAGATTGAACAGGTTGTGAGCCAGATTGAGCGCCACACCAACCAGGTGGCACGCACCTTCGACCGCATTTGCGACCTGCTGACCGACCTCGGCTACCTGGAGAAGGTGGGCGAGGACATCGAGGTACTGGATGCCGGACGCACCCTGGCCCGCATCTATGGCGAGCGCGACCTTTTGGTGAGCGAGGCACTCCGCGGCGGCACCTGGCGCAACCTCGACGCTCCAGGTCTTGCTGCCATGGCCGCAGCCCTCGTATATGAGGGGCGTCGCGACGACGAACACTTCCAGCCCAAGCTGCCACGCGGCAACTTCGAGGAGATCTACGAGAACACCCAGCACATCCTGGAGGACCTGGACTTCCAGGCCCGCCAGCACAAACTGCCGGGTGCATCGGAGCTTCAGCCACAGCTGTGCCTGCCAATTCACCGCTGGGCCACCGGAGCCAAGCTTGACGCCGTTTTGGCCCAGGCCGACCTGCTTCCGGGTGACTTCATCCGTTGGACCAAGCAGATCATTGACCTGCTGGACCAGATCTCGCAGGTGGCAGAGCCGGCTCTTGCCGCCACCGCCAAGCAGGCCGTTGACAAGGTGAAGCGCGGAATCGTCGCCTACTCGTACTATGCCTAAGAAAGAGCCAATCAAGCTCGTCCTGCGACTCCTGGCAGCTATCGCCGGGGGAGTGGTGGCTGGTGTGGCACTGCCCACGGTTGACTTCTGGCCGGCAATCCTGGCATCGGTGGTTTTGATTCACCTGGCCATTCAGGGCGTTGGTTTTTGGCGTGGATTCCTTTTTGGACTTCCAGCCGGCATTGCCTTCTATGCGGCGCAGAGCGTCTGGATGTCCGCCTATCTTGGCCCCGAACCCTGGCTGGCGCTGGCGGTGCTCGAGGGTCTCATCTTTGGGCTCGGGCTTGGACTTGCCGCTGCGGTTTGGCGCTGGCTAAGCACCCACAAGCGCAGGCTGCGTGCCTGGTACCACCTGCTGATTGGCCTTTGGCTACCGTTGATTTGGGTGGCGCGCGAGTGGGTGGCGGGGCACTTCCCATACGGCGGTTACCAGTGGTCGCGGCTGGGGCAATCGGTGGCCGACAATCAACTTTCGTACCTTGCTTACTGGGGCGGCATCTCGCTG
>JAGWUG010000194.1 GCA_028868555.1 Actinomycetales bacterium
ACCGAGACGCCAACCTGCTTCTGAGCTGCAAAGTGCACCACGCTCTCAACGCCGGCGTCTTTCATGACCTGAGTCAGTGTGGTCACGGCCTCCGGGGCGGAAAGGTCTAGGCGAACCAGTTCGGCGGCACCGATGCGCTCACGAATTCCGGAGCTCATATTGTCCACAACAATGACTCGATCGCCGCGCTGCTGCAGTAGGCGGACCACGTGGGAACCGATGTAGCCGGCTCCGCCGGTGACCAAAACACTCATGCGCCAATTTTAGGGCCGAGGCCTATTGGGCCGGCTCGGTTGGTGCAAAGGGTTATAAACGAGGGTTAGCCTCAGGTTGCCGTCGCGACGCGCCAATTCACTCGATTACGGTTTGGCAACGACTTGCCAAACAGGGCCGATATTGACTACTCTCAACTTGACTTCACGGGAATAACAACGGTGTAATTACAACCATGCAATCCGATGGTTGCACGAAAGGCTGAGAACAAATGGAAACTCGTAATCGAGTACCCGAAAACTGGTTCATTGATCCAGTTCTTCTCGGCATTGCGGGGGCTTATTCCGATCCTGAGAACGATCCACTGGCTTGGCAGGGCGATGCACTTTGCGCCCAGACCGACCCGGAGGCGTTCTTCCCTGAGAAGGGTGGGTCAACTCGCGATGCCAAGCGTATTTGCTCTGGTTGCGAGGTCAAGGCTCAGTGCCTCGAGTACGCTCTGGAAAACGATGAGCGTTTTGGCATCTGGGGTGGCTTGTCGGAGCGCGAGCGCCGCAAGCTGAAGAAGCGCGCCTAACCAGAATTTCAGCTGCATGGCCGTCGCAGCAGTAATCGTCGGCACCGACGAATCCCAAATTTCCCAGACTCGCTCTGCGCTGTCTGAACAATCAACTCCAGCCGATGGCATTATTCTGGCGGCTAATCTCGAGCAAGCCCAGCAACTGCTGACTTCGCAGGAAATCGGCCACTCCGCATGGCTCTGGATTCTCGCTGCCGGAATGGTCCCTCAGCCAGAAGCTCTGGCCAATCTCACTCGAGCAGCGGAGACCTCGCCTTCGGCCGCCTGGCTAGCCCCAAAACTGGTTAGACCCGGCCGCGTGCGCGAGCTCGAAGAATTCGGCCGGACGGTCAACCGCTTCTGGCAACCAATCTCCCCGGTTGGAAATGAACTAGACCAGGGGCAGCACGATCACCGCGAAGACCTGCTTAGCGCCAGCATCTTTGGTTCTCTGCTGCGCACCGATGCCCTGCTCGCCGCCGGCGGTTTCGAACAGCGCGGAAACAATCTCACCATCCAGTACCGCCTAGCCGTGGCTATGCGCCTGGCGGGAAACAGATTGTTGGCCGCTCCAAGTGCTCGGGTGGCAGTCCCTGAGAGCGCGGGTGAAGTGCAAGTCCGACTTGCAGACTTCTCGCCCCTGCAGCAATCCCAGGCTCAAATCCAGCTCTACTCGGGCTATCACAATCCGGTCTTCACCTTGCTGGGCGGCTTGGTCGCGCCTCTGGTGGCCGCATTAGCCGCCCTCTTCTTCCTGGCTGCCAAGCGCCCGGAGCGCATCGGTGTGACACTGGCCGCAGGCTTCTGGTGGTTCTTCAACGGCTTTGCGCTCTTATTCAAGCGCCCCAAGCTTGGGGTTGGCCAGCGCTCCGGCCTGACTGCACTCAAGACTCTCTACGCCACTCGCGAGGACAGGCACCGTGCAGCGCAGTCGGGCATTGAGCAGCCAGCTGCCATCGCTGAGGCCAACCTCGAGGCCGTGACCGAGCGGGTGAGTTTTGCTCACTCCGGTGGCTATTGGATCATGCTGGCTCTGGCAGCGGTTAGCTGGCAGTTCTGGCCTAAGGACGCTGCCGTTTCGGGTGGCGGCTTGGCCCCGCTTGGCGACAGCCTGGCCCACCTCTTCAGTCGTGCCGGTGCATCGTGGCAGCAGCTTGGTTTTGGTGTGGCGGCCCCGAGCGACCCATTCAACTGGGTGCTTTTTGGCTTTGGTCTGATCACCTTCTGGGCCCCAACGCTGAGCGTCACCATCTTTGTATTTGTGATCAAGCCTTTGGCATTCGGCGCTGCCTGGCGTCTGCTCAGCCTGGTCTCCAACCGACCATGGCTGCTCACCACAGGAGCCCTCACTTATGCTTTCTGGCCGGCGCTAACCGCAGCTCAGTCGGAGGGGCGAATCGGCACCGCGGTGGCGCTGGTCCTACTTCCGCTGTTCCTCTTCACGCTGGCCCGCGTCCTGCAGTTTGGAGCCAGCCCGCGCCGTAGTGTTCAAACTTGGACCTGGGTGGGCACCGGATCACTTCTGGCTGCGGCTATTTCCGCTGGAGCTCCAAGCCTCACACCACTGGTTGCACTGGTCATCCTGCTGCTGGCCATCTACCGCTTCAAGCGCATCGGCTACCTCATCTGGCTGCCGGTTCCACTGCTCGTCATGTGGATCCCGCTCGGCTGGTACCTCACCGCAGGTCTTGCTCACCCAATGCTGCTGTTCACCGAACCGGGCAATCCAAACCCTTCGATGCAGTACCTGCTACACCAGCTACTCCTGGGCACCCCAACCTCCGGGCTGTTTGCTCAGTGGGTCAGCTACGCGCCGGCCATCCCACTGCTCAT
>JAGWUG010000195.1 GCA_028868555.1 Actinomycetales bacterium
ACCGATACAACGCCGTTTTCCTCGGTCCAGAAGCCATCCTTGGCGGCCACGATGATGGCCTGAACACCCTTGCCAAGACGTGGTCCAGCGGCTCGAGCATTGACGGTTAGGCGCTTCACAACGCCAAACTTGGCGCCGGAATCCTCGGTCAGTTCAACCAGCTCAATGCCCTTGACGTTGAGCTCGTCGGCGATGATCGACGCGAAAGGTTCAAGCGCCTTGGCGTTTGGCGCAACCACGGAAAGCTTGGCCAGAGGCAGGCGGACGCGAAGTTGAGCGGCCTTGCGAAGAGCGTTGGCGGTGGACGCCACGGCTCGAACCTGGTCCATTGCGGCAACCAGGTCCAGGTCAATCGGGAACTCGGCTGCATCAGGCCAGGACTCCAGGTGAACCGAACGGCCAGCGGTGAGGCCCTGCCAGATTTCCTCGGCAACCAGTGGAAGCATCGGTGCTGCAACGCGAGCGAGGGTCTCAAGCACGGTGTAAAGCGTGTCGAAGGCCTCGGCGTTACCCTCCCAGAAGCGGTCGCGCGAGCGGCGAACGTACCAGTTGGTGAGCACGTCACCAAAGTCACGCAGCAGCGCGGCCGCCTGGAAAGTGTCGAACTTGTCCAGCGCGGCGGCCAGATCGGTGATTAGAACGCCTGTCTTGGCCAGCAGGTAGCGGTCAAGCACATCGGTGCTGGCGGTGGAACGCTTTGCCTCATAGCCGCTTGCGTTGGCGTAGAGGCCAAAGAAGTAGTAGGTGTTCCAGAGCGGCAGCAGGAACTGGCGCACTCCCTCGCGGATGCCCTGCTCGGTGACCGAGAGGTTTCCGCCACGAAGGATTGGACTGGCAAGCAGGAACCAGCGCATGGCGTCGGCGCCGTCGCGGTCCATGACTTCGTTGACGTCCGGGTAGTTGCGCAAGCTCTTGGACATCTTCTGGCCGTCGTTGCCGAGGATGATGCCGTGCGAAACCACGTTCTTGAATGCCGGACGGTCGAACAGGGCAACGCTAAGAACGTGCAGGGTGTAGAACCAACCGCGGGTCTGACCGATGTACTCGACGATGAAGTCCCCTGGGAAGTGGCTCTCGAACCACTCCTGGTTCTCGAACGGGTAGTGAACCTGGGCGTATGGCATTGAGCCGGATTCGAACCAGCAGTCGAGCACCTCTGGCACACGGCGCATGGTGGACTTGCCGGTTGGGTCGCTCGGGTTTGGACGGGTCAGGTTGTCAATGCCTGGACGGTGGAAGTCCTCGAGGCGCACTCCGAAGTCGCGCTCTATCTCGTCGATCGAACCGTAGACATCGATGCGCGGGTAGTTAGGGTCGTCGCTCTTCCAGACCGGAATTGGCGCACCCCAGAAGCGGTTGCGGCTGATTGCCCAGTCGCGCACATTCTCGAGCCACTTGCCAAACTGGCCGTCCTTGGTGTGCTCCGGAGTCCAGTTGATGTCCTGGTTGAGCTCCAGGAGGCGGTCCTTTAGCTTGGTTGTCTCCACAAACCAGCTGGAAACCGCCTTGTAGATCAGCGGGTTCTTGCAGCGGTAGCAGTGTGGATAGCTGTGCTCGTAGCTTGCCTGGCGCAGCAGGCGGTTGGCCGCCTTGAGCGCCTGAGTGATTGGCTTGTTGGCGTCAAAAACGTGCTGACCGGTGAAATCGGTGATGACGGTGTTGAACTCGCCGTTGTCCTCGATCGAGACATAGGTTGGGATGCCGGCCGCAGCACAGACTCGCTGGTCGTCCTCACCGTAGGCCGGAGCCTGGTGAACAATGCCGGTTCCGTCGGCCTCGCCAACGTAGTCGTCAACCAGAACCTGCCAGGCGTTTGCAACCTGGAACTTCTCGGTGTCGGCATAAAAGTCAAACAGGCGCTCGTAGCGCAGGCCATTCAGGCTAGCGCCGGCATAAACCGCACCGATGCTTGCAACCGCGTCCTCGGCCGACTCGTAACCGAGGTCCTTGGCGTAGGAACCAACCAGGCTCTTAGCCAGAAGGTAGGAGGCGGTTCCGGCTGCTGCGCCATCGCCGGCACCGAGTGGGCCAGCAGGAACTACCGCGTAGTCAATTTCTGGTCCAACGGCCAGCGCGAAGTTGGTTGGCAGGGTCCACGGGGTGGTGGTCCAGGCCAGCAGGCGAACTCCCGCGAGGCTCTCGAAACCAGCCTGACCCGCGGTGACCGGGAAGGTCACGGTGACGGTCTGGTCCTGGCGGTTCTTGTAGACCTCGTCGTCCATGCGCAGCTCGTGGTTGGACAGTGGGGTCTCGCAACGCCAGCAGTAAGCCAGAACCTTGAAGCCCTCGTAGATGAGGCCCTTCTTGTAGAGCTCCTGGAAGGCCCAGAGCACGCTCTCGGTGAATGGGGTGTCTAGGGTCTTGTAGTCGTTCTCGAAGTCAACCCAGCGAGCCTGGCGGGTAACGTAGCGCTCCCACTCCTTGGTGTACTTCAGAACCGAGGTGCGGCAGGTCTCGTTGAACTTGTCAACGCCAAGCTTCTCGATCTCCAACCGACCGCTGATTCCGAGAATGCGCTCGGCTTCAACCTCTGCAGGAAGTCCGTGAGTGTCCCAGCCAAATCGGCGGTCAACGCGGAAGCCACGCATGGTCTTGT
>JAGWUG010000196.1 GCA_028868555.1 Actinomycetales bacterium
ATCGTGACCCCAAGGGGATTTGAACCCCTGCTACTGCCGTGAGAGGGCAGCGTCCTAGGCCGCTAAACGATGGGGCCGTTTGAGCAACCTGTCTATTATGCCACGGGTGACTTAGGGAGCGCAAACCCTTAGTGCTCCGGGCACGATTCGAGTGCTCAGAGGCGACTGCCCAACGTATTCGCCATCCGAGTAAACCGGGGTGTCTCCGCTGTCCAGATGGATCTCCTGAGCGGCAACAAACTCCACTGCGGGATGCGTCACGTGGCGACCAGTGAAAACCTTGGGGAAAATGCGCAGCAGGGTGAGGCGCGAGATCTTGTGCACGATGAATAGGTCGGCCACCCCGTCGTCATACTTTGCGTGCGGGGCAATCATCATGCCGCCGCCAAAAGAGTGCGTGTTTGCCACGGCACAGAGCATGGCCTCAATCTTGCGTTCGGCACCGTCAATCACGGTTCGGTAGCTGATGCCCTTGAAGCGCATGAGCTCAAGCACCATCGCAACCTGGTAGCGCGAAGGGCCCTTTGGCCAGGTCATGCGGTTGGCTCGGGCATTCACAATGGCATCAAACCCCGCAGAAACCGTGCCTAGCGAGTAGAACTCTCCGTCGCCGGTTTCGCCGTGAATCAGGTCCACGGCCTTGGGTGAATTCGCCGATGCAAGGGCTGCGCGAACAGCCGCAGCGGCATCATCGGTGGGCAGCCCGAGAACGGTTGCCGAGTCGTTGCCGGTTCCCGCCGCAACAATGCCGAGTGGCACCGCTGAGTTGGCGCAAGCGTTGACCCCGAGGTGGACCATGCCGTCGCCGCCCACCACGATGAGTGCGGAAATCGACTCGGCGGATACTGCAGAGCGGGCGTTCTCGATGGCCTCGCGATAGCTGGCGCCAGATAGGTCGACTGTGGCTTGGCCGGCTAGGGCGCCCCAAACTGCATCGGTGACTTTGGCACCTTTGCCTTTGCCACTGGTTGGGTTGATCACCACTCCTATTGGTTTGGCACCATCCCCCTGCGCGTTCGCGCTCATCGCTTGCTCCAGAGGCCGCCAATACCGTTCACAACGACTGCGGTTGCCAGCGCCGAAATCAGGGCCGAGACCGAAGGCAAAAGAACCTGGTGCAGCGGAGGCAGCGCACCCGCGGCAAGCAGGACTGCAACCAGGTTGAAGGTGCCAGCAATCCAGAGGCTCTGAACCTGCTTGGCGTAGGCGCGCTTACTGAGACCCAGCACCTTGGCAACGCACTCGGGATCCACAGACTCGATGGCCACGTGGGCGGTGCACTCCGCGGCGGAATCCACACCAAATGCCAGACCCAAATTGGCCTGGCTGAGTGCAGCCTCATCGGTGACGGCGTCACCAACAAAGGCAACCACCTTGCCCGAAGCCTGCAGCTTCTCGACCACGGCAGCCTTGTCGTGCGGGAGCACCTCGGCGTAGGTCTCGTCCATCTCAAGTTGAGTGGCCAGCGCCTTAGCAACACCCTGGGCGTCACCAGTCAGAAGTCCGGCCTTCTGGCGCAGGGCGTGAATCTCCCAAACCGCATCGGCGCTCTCTGGGCGGGTTTCATCACCGATGCCAACCATGCCCAACAGGGTGTTGTCGCGCGCTAAGTAAATCACCGTCTGCCCCTGAGTGTTCATGGCGTCGGCGGCGTAGAGATCCTGAACATCAATGTCAATCTTCTGGCGGGTCAGCAGACCCGGGCCTCCAGCCATCATTCGGTATTCACCGATGCGCCCAGAAACACCGATACCTGGAATGTTCATCAGGTCGCGAATCTCGGCCGGCTCAATGTCTCGATCCTTCGCGGCTGCCAGGATTGCGGTCGCGAGCGAGTGTTCGCTTTCAACCTCCAGGCCAGCCAACACCGCCAAGAGTTCTGCGTCGTCTTCGAGGCCGCCGCGTCGAGTGATGCGAAGCGACTCGAGCGAGCGGACTCCGGTGGTGACAACTCCGGTCTTGTCGAATAGCACCAGGTCGACTTTGCGAGCGTCCTCAAAAGCGGCGATGTCTTTGACTACCGCCTTGTCGCGCTTTGCCTGTGCGATGGCGAGCGTCTGCACTAGCGGAGCAATGACGGTAACCGCCAGCGGAGATGCGATAACCAGGACTGAGATGGTTCGCTCGAGTACCACCGATGGATTGGCGTGGACTCCAAAGGCCCAGACAATGCCGGTCAAAATGGCTGCTGCGGCCACAGCCACCACGACCCAGAACATGATTTGGGCAGTCGACTTGGCTAGTGCTCCAGGGACGAAATCGTTCGATTCTGGTTTACCGGTTTGGGCGAGGTGATTGGCGAAACCAAGGTGCACCCTTTTGGTTGCAAAAGCGGTTAACCAGTCGCCAAGCTCGAAGGCGAGAAGCAGGAGAGACAGCTGCCACCAGAAATCGATGCCAGCAAATCCAAGGTGGGTGGCCTGGAAAATGACCACGACCAGGGAAAAGACCCAGGCTGCCACCAGGGCAAGTGAGTTCAGCGTTGACTCTGCCGGATTGCGTTCTTTTAGTTCGACAAGCGCAGCCAAGGCGCGCGATTTACCCAACAGGACCAACGATGCGGTCGCGAAGACTGCGGGCACAAAAAT
>JAGWUG010000197.1 GCA_028868555.1 Actinomycetales bacterium
ACAGGTCTTTTGACCCGTAGGCAAGTTTACCCCGAATGGATTTTTGATGCGCTTTTTGACTGCTGCAATCCTGTTCGTGGTATCCGCCACGCTGATTCTGGTGGGCATCGCGCAGCGCACAGTTTGGCACCCACCGGCCAATCACGTGTCAGTAGTTTCGGTAGACACCAAGACCCCACTAATAGTCATCAAGAGCTCGGCACTTCGGCAGTTCGAGGGCAATCCTTTGGTCTCGGTGAAGACCACCGGCAAGTCCTTCATCGCCAGCGGTCGTCAAGCTGATGTGGATGCCTGGGTTGGTTCCACCAATCACGTTGTGGTTGCGGCCTTGTCAGGCTCGGACAACAGCAAACTGATTGCCACCGCGGTTGCCGGCAATGGCAAGCTGGCGAATCCAGCCGGTTCCGACCTCTGGCGCACAGAGGTCAATGCAGTCGGTGACCTAAAGTCGCGCATCAAGCTTTCGGACAAGACCGCGGTGTTGGTTGCCTCTGATGGCTTCGCCGACGCTCCCACCCAGATCTCGCTGACCTGGCGAATCGTCTTTGATCCAACCCCAAGCAACGTCTTAATCATCGTTGGCGGAATCATGCTGCTGGCTGCCGTGATTCTGAACTGGTTGGCTTGGTACCAGATGCGCAAGGAGCGCGGCCCTCGTCGTCGCACCCCGCGCGCGCCTCAGGGCCCCAAGCTGCGTCGTCGTCGCACCCGTTCTTCGGCTCCGGTTCGAGGCCGCCGGTCGGCTCGCAACCTGAGCGTTGCGGTCACCGGACTTATAGTTGCAGGCTCGTTGACCGGATGCTCGGTGCTTCCAGGTAGCGCCAGCCCAAGCCCAGCGCTCTCTGGCGCAACCAGCATTCAGCAGCCGCCAGTGGTCACCGCCGCGCAGCTACACACCATCGTTCAGCGCATCGCCTCGGTGGTAGCACTCGCCGACGCCGGCCGCGACTCAAAAATTCTGGCGACGCGTGTAAGTGGCCCGGCCTTCGACAGTCGCAAGGCCCACTACATCCTGCAGAAGGCGTCCAAGAAGGTGAAGGGCCTGCCGCTGATCGCGTCCCAGAAGCTCTCCCTGCTGTTGCCTGCCGCCAGCAACCTCTGGCCACGGACTGTGATGGTGATCTCTTCCACCGGTGCCGCCGACAACCTGCCACAGATGCTTGTTCTGCAGCAGAAGACTCCGCGTTCGCAGTACCAGCTCTGGTACAACATAGGTATGCTTCCAGGCGCCAAACTGCCGGTTGTCAATACCCCTGCGGTAGGTGCAATTCCGGTGGCCGCGGACTCGCTCTTCTTGAAGATCGCGCCTAATGCACTCCCAACCGCCTTCGGTGACCTAATCGACAACGGTCAGTCTTCGCTCAGTGCCCCGATGTTTGATGTCAGCGATGACGAGTACTACAAGCAGGTAGCCGCGTCACAGCAGAGCCAGGCGACAACCCTTGATAACGCGACCATCAAGATGAAGCACCTGCTGGGTAATCCAAATGTCATAAGCCTCTCCACCGTGAACTCGGGTGCCCTGGTGGCCGTATTTATGAACGACAAGTACGTAATCAAGCCAAAGGACCGCACCCAGGCGGTTGCAGTATCGGGTAACGAAAAGCTGTTGCTGGGTTCCGCCGGTAGCTCCACTGGCATCAAGTCGTTCTACGGATCCATGCTGCTGTTCTACGTGCCTGCAATTGCGTCGAAAGACAAGATCATCACACTGGGCGCCACCCAGGTTCTCCTCAGCGTAAAGAGTCTCTAGTGTCAAACTTCACTCCTGGATCTGGCCTGCCCTCCGGCCTAGGCGGCGCCTTCGACCTCTCCGGTCTGGTGAATCGCGCCAACCAGCAGGCAGCTGCGCGGAGCACTCCGGCTGCGGTGGGTTCGGGTGCGACTGAGCCAGCATCAACCCAAGGTCAATCAACTTCCGGCCAGCCAGCTTCCGGACAGGTCAGTGACCTGGTGGTTCCAAACCTGGTTCTGGACATCACGCCAGCCGGGCTGGCCAAGTTTGTAAAGCTCTCCGAGCGCGTCCCTGTGCTGATTGAGTTCCACACCAACCGGTCCGAGGGTTCGCTGGCTCTTTCCAAGAAACTTGCTGCCGAAGTTCAGGCCCGCGGGGGAGCGGTGCTGTTGCTTCGCATCGACGGCGACGCCGGCGGGCAGTTGTTGCAGGCCTTCAACGTGCAGGGTCTGCCCTCGGTGAATGCGCTGCTACTGGGTCAGCCGGTACCCATGTTCAACGGAGACCAAGAGTCCGATGTGATTCGCCAGGTCCTGGACAAACTGCTACAGCTGGCGGCCGAAAACGGAATCACGCAGTCGGTGACCGTGGATGCCAATACCCAGCTTCCTGCCGAGCCAGCCATGCCGCCACGCCACCAGGCCGCCTATGAAGCCCTTGAGGCCGAGGACTATGCCGGAGCTGTTGCGCAGTTCGAGGCAGCACTCAACGAGTCGCCTGCGGACGCTATTGCTGCAACCGGGTTGTCGCAGGCTAGCCTTTTGCTGCGCACAGACAAACTGGATTTCGAAAAGGTGCTTTCTACCCCCACCGAGGCGCTTGCCGACGTTTTGCAGAAGGCCGATGT
>JAGWUG010000198.1 GCA_028868555.1 Actinomycetales bacterium
AACCTCGACGAACTCATCGCCGTAGCCCATCAACTCCGCGCGCCTGGCGGTTGCCCTTGGGATGCCGAGCAGGATCACCGCAGCCTCATCCAGTACTTGCTGGAGGAGACCTACGAGCTGATTGAGGCCATCGAGAGCGGTAGCCGCGATGAGGTCATGGAAGAGCTTGGCGACGTTCTCTACAGCGTGATCTTCCACGCCGACCTGGCCGCCAACGGCAGCCTCGGCGAGCCTTTCGACATCCAGGATGTTGCCGCCCTGAGCATTGCCAAGATGAAGAACCGCCACCCGCACGTCTTTGGCAGCCCGGAGGAGTTGGAGAAGTACAAGGCCAACACCGGTGATGAGGTCATGCTCAACTGGGACAACCACAAGAAGCGCGAGAAGCCTGAGCGCGTGAGCGTTCTTGACGGCGTTCCGCAGCAGCTTCCGGCCCTGGCGCTTGCCAACAAGGTTTTGGGCAAGGCTGAAAAGATTGGCCTCATTGATGCCCAAGACCCCGATGCCGGCGCCATTTCGGTTAAGTCCGAGGCTGAGCTTGGTGGACTGCTCCTGGCGATTGTGGCTGCAGCACGATCTGCCGGCCTAGACCCTGAGCGCGCCCTCCGTGAGGCAACCCGCGAGCTTCAGGTTGAGATCCGCGCAGCAGAGCTGGATGAGACCTTTGACGCTGGAGTTATCGGCAGCGCCGAGTAACAACCGGGCCAAACGCTCACAGCCAACTGTCAGCAAAGGCACAGCAACACCCCAGCGCCGTCCCAGAAGACGCTCAGCCCCTCCCGATAGAAATAAATCGGAAGGGACAGATCATGAACAGCAACAAGCTCATCGTGAATGAGGATCAGGGCGTTCAATACATCTACGAGCGTGCCGAGTTTGAAACTCCAACCAATAGCAAGCCGTTCCGTAAGGCCATGTTGACTCTTGGTTTCCTCGGTCTGACCGCTGGATCTTCCGCCCTGGCAATCGGCCAGTTTGCCGGCGGCATCGGCAATGAAGCCAGCGCAGACACTGAGACCTCAACCGTTGTTTCAACCACCAGCGCATCCAGCACCGCAAGCGCCACCGCCACCGCTGCCACTGCTGCCAAGGCAACCACTTCCAAGCCAGCCACCATCACCGTTCCAGCAACCACAACTAAATCGTTCGGTTCAACTAGCCACTCAACCCAAAAGGCAAGCTCAACCAGCGCTAGTGGCTCGGTTTCATTCATTGGCGAGAGTGAGTCTGGCGACGACTAAAGGCAATGTCTACCGCCAGTTCACCTAGGCAAACAAACCAACCCCAACCCTTCACCGTCAAACCCCAAACTCTTCTAAAACCGTTCAACCTTCGCTTCTAGCCTCCTTAACGCACACATCATTCAAGGAGAGAAATGAAGCGCATTATTGGTCTGCTGGCTCTTGCCGGCGCCCTTGCCACCGCGGGCTGGGGAACCGCCGCTGCAACCGCAGCTACCCCTTCTTACGCAACCGACCTCAGCAGCTACAAGCACATCGTTGTGATCTACCAGGAGAACCACTCGTTCGACAACCTTTACGGTTTGTGGGGCAGCGTTGGCGGTCAGAACGTCAACGGCCTTCAGAACGCCACAAGTGCACAGGCTACTCAGCTCAACGCAGACGGCACCCCTTACAACTGCCTGAAGATGGTTGACCCTAACTTCTCGAGCGCCAACGCGCTACTCAACGGATGCACCGACAACACCACCGCAACCAGCTTCAAGAGCCACTTCGCAAACTCACCGTTCAACATCAACGACTACGTTGCACCTAGCGCTCTGAACTGTGCCTCTAGCAACACCGGTGGTTGCACCAACGACCTCGTACACCGCTTCTACCAGGAGCAGTTCCAGATCAACGGTGGCAAGCAGAACCGCTACGCACTCGGCTCGGATGCAGCCGGCGCAACCATGGGTTACTACGACACCACCCGCCTTCCTATCTACAACTACCTGCACCAGGTTGGCGCTCCAAACTACGTAATCGCAGACAACTTCTTCCAGGCTGCATTCGGCGGTTCGTTCCTCAACCACCAGTGGCTAGTCGCCGCTCAGAACCCAGTGTTTGCTAACGCAGTCACCGATGGTGGAGCAACCGACCTGCACGCTGTTTTGGATGACAACGGCATGCCACGCAACAACTACCCGCTGTACCAGACCTCGGCTTCGTTCGTGAAGGACCAGCCACTGACCGCTGCCTGTGCAACCAACGCAGTTTCGGTTAGTGCCGGTGCCCGCGCAACCTCGCCAAAGGGTCTGCTTTGTGGCGACTACGCAGTAAACACCATCCAGCCATTCACCCAGCCTTACTACCCAGGTACCCCAGATGCCAAGCGTTTGCCACTCCTCACCAGCAGCAACATTGGTGACGAGCTTTCGGCCAAGAACATCGACTGGGCTTGGTACTCGGGCGGCTGGGACAACGCAAATGGTAACGTAACCGGAACCGGTTGGACCAACGGCACCACTGGCACCTGTGCTGACCCACAGACCATCGCCAACGCCAGCTACCCAAACTGCCCTAACGCGCTGTTCCAGTTCCACCACCAGCCATTCAACTACTTC
>JAGWUG010000199.1 GCA_028868555.1 Actinomycetales bacterium
AGAGCACTACGGCATTGCCAACAAGCGCACCGATGTTAGGGAGCGCAAATCCGCCTTCAATCAGAAGCCTCGGTTTGTGGAGGCAATGGATGACCTGCTGCAGGCGGTCAAGGCTCCCATCACAGTGGTTTCCTTCAACAACGAGGGCTTCATTGACCGCGAGGGCATGGAGCGCCTGCTGGCGCGCATGTACGGGGGAGAGGCTAATGTGCAGACTCTAGCCTTTGACTACAAGCGCTACGTGGGTGCGCAGATCGGCATTCATGACAAAGCCGGCAACAAGGTTGGCAAGGTCTCGCACCTAAACAACTTGGAGTATTTGTTTGTGGCTGCGCAGCCGGGCGTATCTCTGGCCGGATTGTCCGAAATAGCGGGCCAAACCGTTACGGAATAAGGGCAGCAGCCTCCAAGCAAATGTCCCACCGCGCATATATGCTTGTTTCATGACCAAACTCGGCGAATCGGGCGACCTGCTCAAGTGTTCTTTCTGCGGAAAGAGCCAGAAGCAGGTTCGCAAACTCATTGCCGGACCAAGCGTCTACATCTGCGATGAGTGCATCGAGCTTTGCAACGAGATCATCGAGGAGGAGCTCGGCGCTGCAGCCGAGTCGGTTGAGGAATTCGACCTCCCAAAGCCTAAGGAAATCTTCGGCTTCCTTGACGAGTATGTGATTGGTCAGAGCGTTGCCAAACGAGCCCTTTCGGTAGCGGTTTACAACCACTACAAGCGCATCCGTAGCCGCGGCACCCTGACCGCCGCTGGCAAGGATCACGACAGCATCGAGATCGCCAAGAGCAACATCCTGATGGTTGGTCCAACTGGTTGTGGAAAGACCTACCTGGCTCAGACTCTGGCCAAGCGCCTCAACGTGCCATTCGCAGTTGCAGATGCCACCGCGCTAACCGAAGCTGGGTACGTGGGCGAGGATGTCGAGAACATCCTGCTCAAGCTGCTGCAGGCTGCCGACGGTGACGTAAAGCGTGCCGAGCAGGGCATCATCTACATCGACGAGATCGACAAGATCTCTCGCAAAGCCGAGAACCCATCCATCACCCGCGACGTTTCCGGTGAGGGTGTGCAGCAGGCTCTGCTCAAGATTCTTGAGGGAACCGTGGCATCGGTGCCACCGCAGGGTGGTCGCAAGCACCCGCAGCAGGAGTTCATCCAGCTGGACACCTCAAACATTCTCTTCATCGTGGCCGGCGCATTCGCAGGCATCGAGGACATCATTAGCGCTCGCGTTGGTAAGAAGGGCATCGGCTTTGGTGCCGAGATCACCAGCTCCAAGGACACCGGAGATCTATACGCCCAGCTGCAGCCCGAAGATCTCCGCAAGTTTGGCCTGATTCCAGAGTTCATCGGTCGTCTTCCAGTTCTTACCTCTGTGACCGAGTTGGACCGCGAGGCCCTGCTCGAAATCCTCACCAAGCCGCGCAATGCCCTGGTCAAGCAGTACCAGCGCATGTTCGAACTCGACGGCTTCGAGCTAGAGTTTGAGCCTGCCGCACTGAACGCCATCGCCGACCTCGCCATCAAGCGCGAGACCGGAGCACGCGGACTTCGCTCAATCCTGGAAGACATCCTCGGCCCGATTATGTTTGAGATTCCAGGCAGCGACTACGCCGGTGTTGTTCTCATCACCGAAGAGGTAGTCACCGAGGGCGCAGCTCCACGCATGCTGCCTCAGAAGACCGCCCGCAAGTCGGCCTAAGCCTTCTAAATGATTAGCCTCCGCGACCACAAGGCGCCGATGCTGGCTGGTCTGGTGGCAAGCGCCACAGGCACCGCGGCATCCATGGGCGTTGCCCTGGCGGCCCTGACCGCGGTTGGAGCGAGCAACGCTCAGACCGCGAGCACAATCGTGATCATGATTCTCGTCTACGGAATCCTGTCCATAGTGCTTTCCACCAAATACAAGATGCCAATCAGTGTGGTCTGGAGCACCCCGGGTGCCGCAATGCTGGTTTCGGCAGCCGTGCTGCACTTGCAGTTTTCGGTCGCCGTTGGCGCGTTCTTGGTTTGCGGACTCTTGCTGGCACTCACTGGCCTGTGGCCACAGCTGGGACGGCTGGTTTCCAGCATCCCCAAACCCATTGCCAACGCCATGCTTGCCGGAGTCATCTTCAGCTTTTGCATCTCGCCATTTCAGGCAGTAGTGGCCTACCCAGCGGTGATCATTCCCGTGTTGCTGATCTGGCTGGTGCTCTTCCGCTTCGCCCCGCTCTGGGCCGCGCCAGTGGCAATCGTGCTTAGCTACAGTCTGATTGCCATCTTCATGCCGGCAGATCTAAGCCACGCCATTTGGTTCCCGCAGATTGCCCTCGTGGCTCCGCAATTCCAGTGGCAGGCCATCGTCTCCATAGCCATTCCGCTCTATCTGGTGACCATGGCCAGTCAGAACATTCCGGGTATTGCAATCATGCACAGCTTTGGCTTTGAGGTGCCTTTCAAGCCTGTTCTCACCACCACCGGTCTGGCTACAGTTTTTAGTTCCCTGTTTGGCGGCTACGCCATCAACCTGGCCGCAATCACAGCAGCTC
>JAGWUG010000200.1 GCA_028868555.1 Actinomycetales bacterium
CTTGCCGTCCTTCTGCTCGTGAACACCGATGTGGTCACCAGGAGTGGTTGGGGTTGGAGCGGCAGGGCCGTCTGGAAGCGGGGTGCTCAGGTACTCGGTCTCGAGAACCTGACGGAACTTCTCCACGCCCCAGTCCATGACCAGGAACTTCAGGCGGGCCTTGTTACGCACGCGGCGATAGCCGTAGTCGCGGAAAATCTGGCAGACGCCGTGCCAAGTTTCGGCAACTCGCTCTGGGGCAACCCAAACGCCGAGACGCTCTGCAAGGTGCGGGTTGGTGCTCAGGCCGCCGCCAACCCAGAGGTCGAAGCCAACGCCAAACTCGGGGTGCTCAACTGCAACGAACGAAACGTCGTTGATCTCGTGAACCACATCCTGGCTCGGGTGACCGGTGATTGCGGTCTTGAACTTGCGAGGCAGGTTGGCCAACTCAGGGTCGCCGATGAAGCGCTCCTTGATGTCGGCGATGATCGGACTCACATCGATGAGCTCATCCTTGGCAACACCGGCAACCGGAGAGCCCAGGATGATTCGTGGAACGTCGCCACAGGCCTCTTCGCTACCAAGGTTGATTTCCTCGAGGCGGCGCCAGATCTCTGGAACATCCTTGATGTCGATCCAGTGGTACTGGATGTTCTGACGGTCGGAGATGTCGGCGGTGTTGCGACCGTTCTTGATGGAGATGTCGGCAATCACGCGAAGCTGGTGGGTGGTGAGGCGTCCGCCATCCACGCGCACTCGCATCATGAAGTACTTGTCTTCCAGATCCTCGTCCTCGAGGAGTGCGGTCTTACCGCCATCGATGCCTTCGCGACGCTGGGTGTAAAGACCCCACCAGCGCAGACGACCGTTCTTGTCGGTTGGGAAGATGCTGTCGAAGCCGTGCTTGGAGTAGTAGCTCTCCACACGCGCGCGAACGTTGAGACCTGGGTCGGCTTGCTTCCACTGCTCGTTGGCGTTTAGCGGCTCTTTGCCGTCAACCTTCCACTGACCATTTGGACGCGCCTCGCGGGCCGGTGCCGCGGCTCGGGCCGGGCGCTCTGGCTTCTCAGTCATGGCTGCTCTCTCAAAATTGCGTCGCGGGTGCGACAAAACTGGCGGTCTAAAAATTGTCGCCAATTGACCCGCTTTTCCCAAGCGATAGCGAAACAATGCGTAACCCTAAAAATCCGCGTCATTGCAGGGATTCAGGCGGTATTTGGAGTGGTGAAAACCTACCCATTTGGTAGGGTTTAGGTGATGTCAAAGCCCCCAAGTAACCATGCAATTTTAGCCTCCCACGGCACCGATGACCCAATCGGTGCCGGGCTGATTCACGACCTGGTTACTGCGGTGGCGGCCGCCCTCCCGGAGGTGCAAATTCATGAGACTTTCGTGGACGTTCAGCACCCACAGATCACCGATGTCCTCCCCCGCGCGGTCGAGGCCGGCATGGCGGCAGACCCCACTTCCACTTTCACCGTGGTTCCGCTCCTGCTCAGTACCGGGTACCACGTTCGCCAAGACATCACCGAAGCCGTGCTCGCCACCAAGGCACAGTCTCCCGCGGCCATCGAGGTGACTCCGGCGCTGGGTCCTTCATCGGAGCTGATCGACCTTCTCTACCAACGCCTGCGCGAAACCGGCTGGACTCCGGACGACATTGCCGTGCTGGCTGTTGCCGGTTCGAGTGATGCGGCAGCTGTTGACGAGTGCCGACTCGTGCACGCGATTCTGCAGGACGCCATCCAGAGCCAACACCCCAATGCCGTGGTTGAACTGGCGTTCCTGAGTGCAGTCGAGCCCAAGCTCAAGGACCTGGTTCCAAAGCTCAAATTCCAGAACCCGCGCAAGCGCGTGGTGGTTGCAAACTACTTATTGGCTCCCGGATTCTTCGATGGCCTGGCCCGAAAGTCAGGCGCCCATCTGGTGGCTCAGCCGCTACTTGCCCCAAATCAGCCACTGGCCCAGCAACTGGTGAACGTGATTGTGCGGCGCATCGGTGAGGCTTTGCCTGGCGGAAACCCCGCAGACCCAGACGCGAACCCGGCCGAAGGCCGCCTGGGATGCAGCAAAACGCAGAACCCAGAATGGTCCTGCGCTCTTGGCTGCAGTTCGCCCTGCCGCTAGGGGGCACAGCCGCCGCGAGCACTCGCCAAATATCTACAAATTAAGCGTTTAACTCGCTTAAACAACGCTTAATTTGCTGTTGTTTGCCGAGTTAAACGAAAACGCCCCACCAATTTAGGTGAGGCGTTTTCAGCAAAGGCGGGTGCCGATTAGTGCTGACCCCGGGCGTGCAGCTTGAACTTGGCAATCATGTCGCCAAACATCAGGCGGTTGTCCAGCAGGCCGTAGACGCGAATCGAGCGGCCGTTGGGGTTAGCCTCGTAGAGACCCGACGAGAGCAGGGTTGGGCAAGGCACGTTGGTCCAACTGCTGCTGGCGGTGTCTGGTTCGAAGGCGCTCTGCAGCGCGGTGAGCAAAACCAGCGGACTGTCGCCGAGTGCGTAAGCCTCGCCGGCACTCATTCCCCACTCC
>JAGWUG010000201.1 GCA_028868555.1 Actinomycetales bacterium
TTCGCGCAGGTCCTGCCTAATGTTTGCCCCGATGGCCAGGAAGCCCAAAACCGCAAACAGAATCCACTGGAATGCGTAGCTGAGGTGATTGCCCTCGGTTATTTCAGGCTTGGATGCCAGCACGCCATAGCTCTTGGCCTTTGGCTGCTCAACCGCTAGGCGAAGGTAGGCACCCCGGTAGAGCGAGTCAGCGGCATAGTGCCACTGCTCATTCAGTTTGACCGGGTAGATACTCATGGCCTGACCTTTGGGGGCACTGCGCGAATCCGGCTGCTGGTAGTGAATGAGGCGTCCAACAAGTTTGACTGGGCCGCTCGGAATCTCCGGGATGAAGTCGGGGGAGTCTTGGCGCTGGCCAACCGAGATCCAGCCGCGGTCGACCACAATGGCGTTCCCGGCATCGGTGACCAATGGAACCAGCAGGTGGAAACCAGGGTTGCCGTCATTGATCTGGTTGCGGAGCAGCAACTGCTTGCTCACGTCATAGTGGCCGGTCACGAGAACCGGACGATACTCGTAGCGCAGGCTAAAGCCCTTGGTTATTGGCACCAGCGCGGCTAGTGGCTCAACCGAGTGGTTGTAATTGCGGTCGATGCGGGTGATGACCTTGACCACCTGAACGCGACGGTTCCACTGCCAGTTGGCAAGGAAGCCGCAGGCGATAGCAAAGACCACGGCTATGGCGATCCAGCGGATCCAGCGCTTGAAGCCGGTGCGGAAATAGTCGCGGGTGATGTCCTGAGGTGATGGAGTGCTCAAAGCGGCTTCACCTCGAGGAAGAAGTCGCGGGCGGCCAAATAATCACGGAGGAAGTCAACGTGCTCGGCACAAGCCAGCCAGGTCTTGGTGCGGCCATCGGTGTGAATTTTGGGGTTACGCCAAACCACCAGCGCGGTTGCCTCAGCGGTGCAGCCGGCGCGAGAGCACTTTGGTTGATTCACTCAACAAGGTTATTTGGTTGCGGCCGTCTTGAAGGCATCGGCGCTAATTGCGATGGTGGGTGCCTCAGCCTTAGGAGCGGTCTTGCTGTTGCCGTTTCCGTTGGTGGCGTTGGCCACAACAACTGCAACGTAGGGGAGAACCGCGGCTCCAAAGCCGGCAACCCAAGTGAGCCAGTTGCCGCCACCAACCACGGCCAGAATGATGCAGACCACACGGATGCCCTGGGCAACCGAGTACTTAATGATGCGAGACTTGCGGTCTTCCTCTGGGGAAATGCCTAGAGAAGTAACGCTCTGCGCGGTGGTGGCCAAAATCACTCTCCTGCTTCAATAGGGGTCTAAAAGTGGTGCGAGGAATAGACTTTATCTAATCCAACCGCAAAGCCGTACACCGCATTCCCCAACTGGAATGTGGCGGGGAACAGGAAAATCATGAGCACAGCCAGAACTGTTTTGGTCACCGGCGGTAACCGCGGAATTGGTTACGCAATCGCGCAGGAGTTTGTGGCCCAGGGTCACCGCGTTGCCGTCACCGTTCGCAGTGGCGAAGGCCCTGCTGGCACTCTGGCCGTGAAGGCAGATGTCACCGATGGCGCCTCCCTGGATGCAGCTTTCGCAGAGGTTGAGGCCGCTCTCGGCCCGATTGAAGTTTTGGTTGCCAACGCAGGCATCACCAAGGACACCCTGCTGATGCGCATGACCGACGAAGAGTTTGAGCAGGTCATCGACACCAACCTCAACGGCGTCTTCCGTGTTGTAAAGCGCGCGACCAAGGGCATGATCAAGGCACGCTTTGGTCGCGTCATTCTGATTGGTTCGGTTGTGGGTCTGCTGGGTAATGCAGGTCAGGTCAACTACTCTGCCGCCAAGAGCGCGCTGGTTGGTATGGCTCGTTCCATCACCCGCGAGCTGGGTGGCCGCGGCATTACCGCCAATGTGGTTGCCCCTGGCTTCATCGACACCGACATGACCGCAACCCTGCCACAGGAGCACTTGGACGCATTCAAGGTCAAGATTCCTGCCGGCCGTTTTGCCAGCCCAGAAGAAGTTGCCCGCGTTGTGACCTGGCTCTCCAGCGACGATGCCGCCTACATCTCCGGAGCCGTCATTCCGGTTGACGGCGGCCTCGGCATGGGCCACTAGCTTTCGTTTTTACTTTCACTCAATCTCAGGAGCGCAGACATGACTAATCCACTCGCAGCAGGCAGCCTCGCAGGCAAGGCCGCACTCGTCACCGGTTCGTCCCGTGGCATCGGTGCCGACACCGTCGGTTACTTTGCCGAGGCCGGCGCATCGGTGGTTGTGAACTACCGCAACAAGGAAGCGCGCGCGCTGAAGATTGTTGACGGCATCAAGGCGGCTGGTGGCCAGGCTATTGCCGTGGGTGCAGACCTCACCGATGCAGCCAGCGTGGCTGAGATGTTTGAGCAGGCTAAAGCGGCCTTTGGCGCTCTGGACATTCTGGTAATGAACGCCTCTGGCGGCATGGAGGCGGGCCTCGGCGAGGACTATGCCATGCGCCTTAACCGTGACTCGCAGGTGAACCTGCTGAAGACCGCTCTGCCTTACCTC
>JAGWUG010000005.1 GCA_028868555.1 Actinomycetales bacterium
CAGCCCAACCTCGGCCTCATTTGGCTGGCATTCGCTTTGCTCTACTGCGCAGCACTGGCAGGCATGGTGCGCACCGAAGGTGGAGCACCCCGGGTGGCGTTAGGTTGCTTTGGCTCTATCCTGTTCGCCTTTGCCTTCATCGCATATGTAACTCAGACGATGTAGGGCGTTGCTAATGAATCCGCACAAGAAATACGCGCTAATGGTCTTCGGAGGCAGCGTCCTAGCCATCTTCGCAATCCTCACACCACTCAGGTTTGTAGCCATATTCTGGTTTGTTCCAACCATGCCAATCATCTTGCTTCGCTGGGCCAACTACTCTTTCAAGCGCCTGAATGAGCGCCTAGACGCCCGCGACGACGCAAAGCGAGCGAGAAAAGCTAATCGCCCGACCCCAGCGAAGGAATCGGGCGACTAACGCATCGGTGCTTTTAAAACGCACCGGGCCAAAAACTAAGGCGTTACTACAACACCCTTTGGAACCACGGTAATGCCGGAGTCTGTGACGGTGAAGCCGCGAGCAATGTCACGGTTCTTGTCCACACCAACTGCAGCGCCATCAGAAACCACAACATCCTTGTCCAAGATGGCGCGACGGATGGTTGCATCCTTGCCAACGGTCACGTTGTCCATGAGCACGCTGTCGGTCACCAGCGAGCGCGAGTGAACGCGAACGTTTGGGGAGAGCACGCTTCGCTCCACAATGCCGCCAGTCACCACGGTACCCAGCGACACAATGCTGTCGTTGGTGCGACCCTGGTTGCCCTCGGCGTCGTGAATGAACTTGGCCGGTGGCAGGTTGACCTGCTGGGTGTGGATAGGCCAGTCGCTGTTGTACAGGTTGAAGATTGGCATCACCGAGATGAGGTCCATGTGGCTCTCGTAGTAGCTGTCGATGGTACCGACATCGCGCCAGTAAGCGTGGTCACGCTCGGTGGCTCCCGGAACTATGTTCTTGGTGAAGTCGTAAACGGTGGCGTCGCCCTTGTTCACGAAGTAAGGGACGATGTCGCCACCCATGTCGTGAGTGGAGTCCTCGAGCTCGCCGTCAAGGGTGATTGCGTCAACCAGCGCCTTGGCGTTGAAGACGTAGTTACCCATGGAGCAGAGAACCTCATCTGGGCTGTCAGGCAGACCCTTAGGGTCCTTTGGCTTCTCGCGGAACTGGGCAATCTTGCCTGGATCCTTGTCGTCAACCTCAACCACACCAAACTGGCTGGCAATGCTCTTAGGCTGGCGGATAGCGGCAACGGTCACGCCGCGTCCGCTCTCAATGTGAGCCTGAATCATTTGCTCAAAGTCCATGCGGTAAATGTGGTCGGCACCAACCACAACCACGATGTCCGGCTTCTCGTCGGCCAGCAGGTTCATGCTCTGCAGAATGGCATCGGCGGAACCGGTGAACCAACGCTTGCCCAAACGCTGCTGCGCAGGCACCGATGCCACGTAACTGCCAAGCAGTGGCGACATGCGCCAGAGCATAGAGATGTGACGGTCCAGCGAGTGCGACTTGTACTGGGTTAGTACAACGATGCGACGCAGACCCGAGTTGATCAGATTGGACAGTGCGAAATCGATGAGGCGGTACGAGCCGCCGAATGGCACCGCGGGTTTGGCACGATCAGCCGTGAGCGGCATCAATCGTTTTCCTTCGCCCCCGGCGAGAACCATTCCGAAAATACGTGGTGCAGTGCTCATATCTGAATGTTATTGGTGTTTTGTTGCCTTTAGGTAACATACGGATATGAGAGTTGATCTAATCACCAAGGAATACCCGCCCTTCATTTATGGCGGTGCGGGCGTACATGTCGCGGAATTAGTGAGAGTTCTTAGAAAACACATCGAGGTTCAGGTCCGCGCCTTCGGCGAAGACCGTAATGAAACCGATACAAAGGCGTACCGCCATTCTTCAGAATTCAACTCGGTGAATGCTGCTGTTCAGACCATGGCAACCGACCTCGCAATGGTCTCGGATGTTGCCGGTGCCGACCTGGTTCACTCGCACACCTGGTATGCCAACTTTGCTGGTCAGATTGCCGGAACCCTACACGGAATCCCTCACCTGATCACCGCTCACTCGCTCGAGCCGCTTCGTCCCTGGAAGGAAGAGCAGCTTGGCGGCGGTTACCGCCTCAGCAGCTGGGTTGAGCGCACCGCCTATGAGGGTGCCACCGGCATCATCGCGGTTAGCGCTGGCATGCGTGAGGACATTCTTCGCGCCTACCCGCAGATTGACCCAGCCAAGGTTTCGGTGGTTCACAACGGTATTGACCTGGAGGCTTTCCAGGCAGCCAACAACCCTGATTTGGTTCGCGCCAACGGTGTTGACCCTGACAAGCGATCGGTGGTCTTTGTTGGCCGCATCACCCAGCAGAAGGGTCTGCCTTACCTGCTGAAGGCTGCCCGTGAGCTGCCCTCCGATGTTCAGCTGGTGCTTTGCGCCGGCGCACCAGACACCCCTGAGATTCTTCAGACCGTGACCGACCTGGTGAACGAGCTGCGCAAGGTTCGCGACAACGTGATCTGGGTGGAGAAGCACCTGAGCCGCGCAGAGCTGATTGCCATGCTTTCGGCCGCGACCGTCTTCGCCTGCCCAAGCATTTACGAGCCTCTCGGCATCGTGAACCTCGAGGCCATGGCCTGCGGAACTCCAGTGGTTGCAACCGCAACCGGCGGTATTCCTGAGGTTGTCGTGCACGAGCAGACTGGCCTGCTGGTCCCAATCGAGCAGGTTCTGGACGGCTCGGGTAAGCCACTGGACGAGAAGAAGTTTGTGGGCGACCTAGCGGCCGCTCTGAATACCGCTCTCGAGTCGCGCGATCTGGCTGCATTCGGTGCCGCTGGTCGTCGTCGCGTTGAGGACCACTTCTCGTGGGATTCCATCGCCGAAACCACGCTGGATGTGTACCGCAAGGCCATCAATGGCGGGTAGAAGCCCGTTCAACTAATAGGCTTCTACCATGGCAGTTATCAGTCTCCGCAACGTCAGTGTTGCCCGCGAAGGCAATCAGATTCTCTCCAACATTGATTGGACGGTGGAGGCCAACCAGCGTTGGGTAATCATCGGCCCAAACGGCGCCGGTAAGACCACCCTTTTGCGCATTGTTGCCACTCAGATTCACCCAAGCACCGGTGACGCACAGGTGCTTGGAAAAGACTTTGGTCACTACGACCTGAGCGAACTGCGCCCGCGAATTGGCTTCGCCTCAACCGCTCTTGCTTCGCGAATTCCGCTGATGGAGACCGTTCTGGACACCGTCATGACCGCGAGCCACGGCGTGATTGGCCGCTGGACCGAGCAGTACGACACCATCGACGAGCGTCGCGCACTTCGCGTGCTCACCGAGTGGGATCTTGGCGACTTCGCCGACCGCACTTACGGCAGCCTCTCCGATGGCGAAAAGAAGCGCACTCAGATTGCCCGCGCCGTGATGCCAGACCCTGAGCTTCTGCTTCTGGACGAGCCAGTGGCATCGTTGGACCTAGCCGCCCGCGAGCAGACCGTTTCGCTTATTGGTGAGTACGCGGCTTCGCCTTACTCGCCTGCCATGGTGATGGTCACCCACCACCTGGAAGAGATTCCAGCTGGCTTCACCCACGCCATGATTCTGGCCGACGGTGGCGTATTTGCCGCTGGTGAGATTGGTCACGTGCTGACCAGCGAGAACATCAGCGAGGCCTTTGGCCTGGGTATCGACATTGACATGGTCAACGGTCGCTACCGAGCGACTGCTCGCCGCCACTAGCGAATAGCTAGCCTTCGAAGATCACCGGCACCATGGATGCCACCAGCAGGATGGCCATGGTCCAGTTGAACACGCGGATGGCGCGTGGCTGCTGCAGGAACTTGTTCACCACAACGCCCAGGCCGGCCCAAGCAACCGTGCTCAAATAACCCACGATGGTGTTGACCAAAACTCCGGCAAGCAGCTTTTCAAACGGGGGATTGGCCGGTAGGTAGGCGCTTAGGAAACCGATGCTCACGATGATGAGCTTTGGGTTGATCACCTGGAATGCGGTTGCGCCGAAGAAAGTCATGGGCTTAGAACGAGGCTTGTCTTCGCCGCCGCTCGGAGTGCCGCTGGTGGCAATCTTGTAGGCCAAATACAGCAGGTATAGCAAGCTGGCGATGCGCAGAATCAGGTAGAGCCAGGGGAGTAGCTTGAAGATTTCACCAAGGCCTAGACCTAGAGCCATCTGAAGAAGGAATACGCCAGCAGTGATGCCCAGCATGTGCGGAACCGTGCGGCGGAATCCGAAGTTGGTGCCGCTAGCAAGCAGCATCATGTTGTTGGGTCCGGGTGTGAACGCGGTTACGATTGCGTAGATAGCGATTGGGCCGAGCCAGACCAGATTCATAATGACTCGAGTCTAAATGGGGTGGTGATCACTGCCCGCCTCTGGTATGCTTTTCTCTTAGTGCTTTTCGCATAAACACCCCAAAGTTGCTCGCAAGAGCTCTTTCCCAGACATTTTTTGAAGGAAGTATTGCCATGAAGGCTGACATCCACCCTACTTACACCGCAGTTGTATTCCGCGACCTGGCTTCGGGCGAGACCTTCCTCACCCGCAGCACCGTCAAGACCACCAAGACCATTGAGTGGACCGACGGCAACACCTACCCTCTGTACGACGTTGAAATCTCGTCGGCTTCGCACCCGTTCTACACCGGTAAGCAGCGCATCATGGATGCCGCTGGCCGTGTCGAGCGCTTCAACGCACGTTACAAGGGCTTTGGTGCCTAAGCCAAGGCTTAGTCACATAGGCTTCGGCGCGTAATCGCCTCAACAGCTTTGAAAACCCCGGCTTCGGTCGGGGTTTTCGCTTTCTCGGGGTTGCAGCCACTAATTGTCCGCACCCACCAATAGCCTTGGCTTGTGAGCGAATACAGCCAAGGCACGTTTGATTTCCCCGATGCCGCCCTGCCGGACTGGGCCAAGCAGATTGTGGTGTTTGACACCGAAACCACCGGCCTAGATCTTCAGAAGGCTCGCATCGTGACCGCCTGTGTGGCAGAGCTAGATGAAACTGGAGCACTGGCGCTTCCGGCGCAGGAGTGGCTGGCTGACCCTGGCATCGAAATACCAGAGGTTGCCACCAGCGTTCACGGCATCACCACAGAGTTTGCTCGTTCCGCCGGGCGTCCAGCCAAAGAGGTTGTGGCCGAGATCGTAGTTGCGCTGCGTGGCTACCAGGAGCGCGGCATCCCAATCGTTGCCTACAACGCTCCCTACGACTTCACCATTTTGTACTGGGAGGCCATGCGCCACGGCATCGAGCCGCTGATCCCAACTCTGGTCCTAGACCCACTCATCATCGACAAGTTTGCCGACCAGTACCGTAAGGGAAAGCGCAAGCTTGAGGTAGTCGCCGAGTTCTACAACGTACCGCTGGACGATGCCCACAACGCCACCGCCGACGCGGTTGCATCCGGAAGGGTGCTGCAGGCAGTTGCCCGTGCCCAGAGCGGCAAGCTCAAGTACACGTTGCCAGAACTTCACGCCAAGCAGATTGAATGGGAAGCCGCGCAAAGCGCCAGCTTTGGTGAATACATGCGTCGCAGCGTTCGCCCAGACTTCCAGGACGACCCGGGATGGCCGCTAAAGCCGCGCTAAGCGTGGGTGGGGAAACCCGCCAAAAAGCTTCTAGATAAGCCCAACACCGGCAGCAAGCTCGAGCGCCGCCTCAGGCTTGTTCAGCGTAAAGATGTGCAGCCCAGGAGCTCCGGCAGCCAGCAGATCCTTTCCAAGCTGAATGGTGTACTCCATACCAATGGCACGAGCCTCGGCCTCATCGGAGTGCTCCAACTTGGCAGCCAACTCAGCCGGCACAGCGGCACCACTCATGGCGGCCATGCGCAACAGCTGCTTGGCGTTCGAAACTGGCATCAGACCCGGAATAACGGGAATGTTCACGCCAGCGGAAGCGCCGGCAGCCAGCATCTGGGTGTAGTGCTCAACGCCAAAGAACAACTGGGTAACCGCAAAAGACGCACCAGCGGCCTGCTTCATGGCCAACACCTTGGCGTCGTGGTCAAGCGAACCAGACTCGGGGTGCACCTCAGGGAAAGCTGCCACACCAATCTCCAGATCGGTCTGAGCGTGAACCAACTCAACCAGCTCCAAAGCCGTCTTGAGTTCACCCTGAGCAAGGGCATCGGGGTTGTCTTTAGGACTGTCACCGCGCAGCGCCAAAACCGTGCGCACGCCAGCCTGCTCAAAACGCTTCACGGTAGCCAGGGTAGAAGCCCTAGAAGCCCCGATGCAGGTGAGGTGACCAACGGTCAAAATCTCGGGTGCCATGCGGTCCAAAACCTCGAATGACTTGGCCTGATTTGAGCCACCCGCACCATAGGTAACCGAGATGAAATCGGCGTTCACGCCAAGCACGGCATCGAAGGTGTTCCAGAGGCCTTCCTCGGCACCGTCACGCGGCGGGAAGAACTCAAAACTCAACGACTTCTGACCCATGGCGGCGCGAGCCTTGAGGAGCGAAAAAACGCTCTTCTTAGCCTCTGGATTTAGGGGAGTGCGCGGCGGGGTTACGAAGTCTGACACCCCTCAAGTTTAACGGCGGTTAGACTTGACTAAGTATGTTTACTCCCCGCTCCCAAGCCCTTTTAGACGCAATTCGTAACCGTGTTGTGGTGGCCGATGGCGCCATGGGAACCATGATTCAGGCAGCCGGCCCAACCCTCGAGGACTATCAGAACTACGAGGGCTGCAACGAGGTGCTAAACGTCACCCGCCCGGACATCATCAAGGCCATTCACGCCAAGTATCTTGAGGCTGGTTCCGAGGCAATCGAGACCAACACCTTCGGTGCAAACTGGGCAAACCTGGCCGAGTACGGCATCGAAGATCGCATCGAGGAGCTAGCCGAGGCCGGTGCTCGCGTAGCCCGCGAAATTGCGGACGAATACACCACCGATGCCAAGCCACGCTGGGTGCTGGGATCCACCGGTCCGGGAACCAAACTTCCAAGCCTCGGCCACGCGCCTTACGCACTGCTGCGAGACGCCTATCAGACTCAGGCTCGCGGAATGCTGCGTGGCGGCGTTGACGCCGTTTTGGTTGAAACCGCTCAGGACCTGCTGCAGGCCAAGGCTGCAATTGTCGGCGCCAAGCGCGCCATGACCCAGGCCGGCATTCGCGTGCCAATCCTCATGAGCGTCACCATCGAAACCACCGGCACCATGCTTCTGGGTTCCGAGATTGGCGCGGCTCTAACCTCCATTCAGGCGCTTGGCGTTGACGCCATCGGTCTGAACTGTGCCACCGGACCAACCGAGATGAGCGAGCACCTGCGCTACCTCTCCAAGTACTCCAGCCTGCCGCTCGTGGTCATGCCAAACGCTGGTCTGCCGCAGCTGACCTCCGATGGCGCCTACTATCCGCTGACCCCATCGGAGTTGGCAACCGCCGAGCTGCAGTTCGTGAACGAATACGGCACCGGCCTGGTTGGTGGCTGCTGTGGAACCACTCCGGAGCACATTGCGGCCGTAGCTGCCGCGGTTGCCGGCAAGACCCCACACCGCAACGCGCCTGTGATCGAGCCTGGACTGGCATCGCTGTATCAGCACCAGCCATACGACCAGACCAACACCTACTTCACCATCGGTGAGCGCACCAATGCCAACGGTTCCAAGGCATTTCGCGAGGCAATGCTCGCTCAGAACTGGGAGGAGTGCCTCGAGATTGCCAAGTCGCAGACTCGTGAGGGTGCTCACTCGCTAGATGTCTGTGTTGACTACGTGGGCCGCGATGGTGCCGCCGACATGCGTGAGCTGGTTAGCCGCCTGGCGACCGCAACCACCCTGCCTCTGGTGCTCGACAGCACCGAACCGGCGGTCATCGAGGCCGGCTTGGAGTGCATCGGTGGCCGAGCCATGGTCAACTCTGTGAACTACGAGGACGGAGACGGCCCAAACAGCCGCTTCCAGCGAATCATGCCGATGGTGAAGGAGCACGGCGCAGCCGTGGTTGCCCTGACCATTGACGAGGAGGGTCAGGCGCGTACCGCCGAGACCAAGTTCGCAATTGCCAAGCGCCTGATTGAGGACCTCACCACCAACTGGAACATGGCTCTGACCGACATCACGGTTGACGCCCTAACCTTCCCGATTGCCACCGGTCAGGACGAGACCCGACGCGACGGAATCGAGACCATCGAGGCGATTCGTCGCCTGAACGAGGCCTACCCGGGCGTGCAGACCACCCTTGGTCTGAGCAACATTTCCTTCGGACTTTCGCCAGCGGCCCGCCACGTGCTCAACTCTGTCTTCCTGCACGAGTGCGTGAAGGTGGGTCTGACTAGCGCCATCGTTCACGCTGCTCGAATCATGCCGATGAACCAGATTCCGGAAGAGCAGCTGAAGGCGGCGCTCGACCTCATCTACGACCGTCGCGAATACGACGAAGAGGGCATCGTTAGCTTTGACCCGCTGCAGCGTTACCTCGAGGTTTTCTCGGGCGTAGACAGCAAGAGCGCCAAGCAGAGCCGTGCCGACGAGCTGGCCGCCATGCCGCTGGACCAACGCCTCGAACGCCGCATCATCGACGGCGAAAAGAAGGGTCTGGAGGCAGACCTGGACCAGGCCTTGGCCGAGGGCAAGCCTGCGCTTTCCATCATCAACGACCACCTGCTCAAGGGCATGCAGGTTGTTGGCGAGCTATTTGGTAGCGGCGAGATGCAGCTGCCGTTCGTGCTCCAGAGCGCCGAGGTCATGAAGACCGCGGTGGCTCACCTAGAGCCTTTCATCGAGAAGACCGAAGACACCGGCAAGGGTCGCATCCTGCTGGCAACCGTGCGCGGAGACGTTCACGACATCGGCAAGAACCTGGTGGACATCATCCTCAGCAACAACGGTTTTGAGACCGTGAACATTGGCATCAAGGTGCCAATCGACCAGATGCTGAAGGCCGCCGAAGAGCACAACGTTGACGTGATTGGCATGAGTGGTCTGCTGGTGAAGAGCACCCAGATCATGAAGGAAAACCTCGAGGAGATGAACCAGCGCGGCGTTGCCGACCGCTGGCCGGTAATCCTCGGTGGAGCTGCCCTGACCCGATCGTTCGTGGAGCAGGACCTCGCCGAGATTTACCAGGGCGAAGTTCGCTACGCCCGCGATGCCTTCGAGGGTCTGCGTCTTATGGACCTGATCATGAAGGTCAAGCGCGGCGAGCCTGGAGCCGAACTTCCAGCACTCAAGAAGCGCATCACCAGCCGCGGAAACCTGCTGGAGAAGACCGCTCCTGAGAACATGCCGGCACGTTCGGATGTGTCCACTGACAACACCATTCCAACCCCGCCATTCTGGGGAACCCGCGTTGTGAAGGGCATTCCGCTACGCGACTACACCAGCTTCCTGGACGAGCGCGCCACCTTCATGGGTCAGTGGGGCCTCAAGCCTGGCCGCGGTGACGACGGCGCCTCCTACGAGGAGCTGGTTGAGTCCGAGGGCCGCCCGCGCCTACGCTACTGGCTGGACAAGATTCAGTCCGAGGGCTGGATGGAAGCCGCCGTGGTTTACGGTTACTTCCCGGCCTACAGCGACGGCGATGACCTGGTGATTCTGCACCACGGCCCAGAGAATGCCACCGATGGTGGTTCCGGCGGAGCGCCTGGAACCGAGCGTCTGCGCTTTAGCTTCCCGCGTCAGGCCCGCGACCGCCACCTCTGCCTGGCCGACTTCGTTTCTCCAAAGGAGAGCGGCAAGATCGACGTGGTTCCGTTCCAGTTGGTGACCATGGGTGCCCGCGTCAGCGAAGAAGCCAACAAGCTTTACGCCGCCAACGAGTACCGCGACTACCTGGAGATCCACGGTCTCTCGGTGCAGCTCACCGAGGCTCTAGCCGAGTACTGGCACAGCCGAGTTCGCTCAGAGCTGGGCTTTGGCGGGGACGACTCACCAAACATTAACGATTTCTTTGACTTGGCTTACCGCGGTGCCCGATACAGCTTCGGATACCCTGCCTGCCCGGAGCTCGAAGATAGAATCAAGCTGGTTGAGCTACTCAAGCCAGAGGCCATTGGCGTTGAACTTTCTGAGGAGCTTCAACTTCACCCGGAGCAGTCCACCGATGCAATGGTGCTGCACCACCCTGAAGCCAAATACTTCTCGGTCTAAGGACGCAACAAATGAGTTACACCCCGCAAGAGCTGGCAGCCCAGGCGCTGGCCCGAGCCCAGCGGAGTGACCTCGCGCTTCCAACCGCCAACACCGCATACTGGCGCTATCCGGCCACCGAGGCCGCTGGCGGCAAGTCGCGCGGAACTATCATCTTCGTCCACGGATACCGAGGCAACCACCACGGCCTAGAGCCGATCGTTGGCGCCCTGCCAGACTTCGACATCATCGTTCCAGACCTTCCAGGCTTTGGCGTCTCCGCCGCCTTCCAAGGCCGTCACACAGTGGTTGCCTACGCCGAGTGGCTGGAGCAGTTTGTATCGGGTCTAAAGCTCGAGAAAGCCGTGGTGCTCGGCCACAGTTTCGGCAGCATCATTGTCGCGGCAGCGGCGCATCGGGGCTTGAAGAACAAACTAGTTTTGGTCAACCCGGTAGCCAGCTTTGAGCGCACCGGCCGCGAGAAGGTGCTTGAGGGCTTGACCAACGCGTTCTATGGTCTCAGCGGCAAACTCCCGGAGAAGCAGGGAAACCAGCTGCTGCGCAACCCTCTGATGGTGCGCGTGATGAGCGAGGTTCTGGCCAAGACCAAGAACCCGGCCCTGCGAGCCTGGATCCACAAGCAGCACAACGACAACTTCAGCGAGTTTGCCGAGCGCCGCGTGGCTACTGAGGGATACGTGGCTAGCCTTTCGCGCAGTGTTTCCAGCTACGCCCGCGGAATTGAGAACCAGACCCTGCTGATTGTCGGCGAGCTGGATGACATCACCAGCCTTGCCGACGAGCAGCGCCTGGTGCGCATGTTCACCCACGCCGAGCTCAAGGTGATTAGGGGAGTGGGGCACCTCATTCACTACGAGACCCCCAGCCAGGCTGCCGGGTTTGTGCGTGAATTCCTCACCGATGCGGAGTAAGCGGTGCTCCCGCTAGTTCACTTCGACGCCCGCTACATTCGGGTTGATCACCACGATGGCATCAGCCGCTTCTCGGTTGGCCTGATTCACGCCCTCAACCGCATAACCAAGGTTGTTGCCGTCATCAGCGACGAGCGCCAGCTGTCTCATCTACCCACCGGAATCGAGTGGGTGAAGCTGAACGACCCAACCCACTGGAGCGAGCCGTTCGCGGCCTACCGGTTGAACAGGCTGGGCGTGAAAATCTTCTACTCACCGATGCAGACCGTTGGTTCCATGGGCCGCAAGTTCAAGCTGGTGCTCACCCTGCACGACCTCATCTACTACGGTCACCCGACTCCGCCACCGAGTATGCCGCTGGGCGTACGTATCGGTTGGCGTCTATTCCACCTCTGGTACTGGCCCCAGCGCATGCTGCTGAACGCCGCGGATGCCGTGGTCACCGTAAGCCAAACCACAGCTGATCTGATTGCCAAACACCGACTCACCAAGCGCCCCGTGGCCGTGGTCTACAACGCGGCCGGTGAACTCTCGCCGGACTACGAACACAAACCACCCATGCACCGTCCGCGCGGCACTCAACGCTTGATCTACATGGGTTCGTTCATGGACTACAAGAACGTCCAGACCCTGGTGCGAGGCATGGAGCGACTGCCCGGCTATGAACTGCACCTGCTAAGCAAAATCACCGATGCCCGCCGCGACCAGTTCCGAGCGATGGCCGGCACCGCCGCCGACCAGCTGGTATTCCACAATGGCGTTTCGGAGAGCAAGTACCACGAACTGCTCGACTCAGCGGTGGCACTAGTCCATGCCTCGCACGATGAGGGCTTTGGTATTCCGCTGGTGGAATCTATGGCTCGAGGTATTCCAATCGTGGTATCCAACATTGGAATCTTCCACGAGATTGGTGGCAAAGCTGCCGAGTACTTCCAGGGCGACAACCCGGGTGACTTTGCCGCGGCCGTCAAGCGCCTCGAAACCGAGACCGAGTGGCTGGCTAAGTCTGAGCTCGGCATGAAGCAGGCCGGCAAGTTCGACTGGGAGAAGTCGGCCTCGGCGCTGCTAGCTGTGCTGCAGTCTCTCTAGACGATCTGCTCGTCGGCACCTAGTGCCGAACGCAGCGGCTCACCCCTGTAGGTGTGAGGGTTGTAGCTCAAAATCTGCCAGCCGGAGGCATCGGTGTGGGCAATCACGCTGAGCGAGGCATTTCCAAAACGCTCACCCGGCAGCGGCAGGGTGTTGTTGCTCACCAGTTCAATCACCTTGCGAATCAGTGCGCCGTGCGAGACCGCCAGCACGCGGCGTCCGCGGTGTTTGGTTGCCAGTTCATCTAACAGTTTCCAGCAGCGGTCGGCCAACTCAACGAGCGACTCGCCACCAGGGATGACCGAGAGGTCGCGGAACTGCTCGCGCCACTCGTCGTAGGTGAGGCCTTCGCCAATGCCGAAAGCGCGCTCCAGAAGCAAAGGCTCAACCGCCGAACGGTTCATGCCGATGGCCTGGCCAACCAGGTCGGCGGTGTCGGCCGCGCGGGATAGCGGGGAGGAGATGAGGTCATCCCAGTCGGCCGCGGAGATGTACTGAGCGGCCTCAATGGCCTGAGCCTTGCCAGTCTCGTTCA
>JAGWUG010000006.1 GCA_028868555.1 Actinomycetales bacterium
TGTCGGGCTGACCGGATTTGAACCGGCGACCCCTTGTCCCCCAGACAAGTGCGCTACCAAGCTGCGCTACAGCCCGTATGCCCAAGCAGAGCCTCGGCAACCAGTCAAGTCTAGTAGTTGACGGCAGTTGCCCTCAGGGGCGGAACCCAGGGCTGGACCGCATCGAAGGCGGTGGGAAACTCGGCACAGGCTTGGGTTTCTGTGACCACCTGGAGGCCACCTTCTCCGGAGAGCGCCTCTAGAAACAACGAAGTCTGCGGCAGTTGCAGAAACGAGAAGGTGCGCTCCGATACCCAGCGCCGCTCCCCCGCCAGCCAGACCCAACCAACCGAGCTCTGCCAAGCCTGAAACCAGAGACTGTCTGGCTCAAAGGGCGCGAGCCTGCGGATGAAGAAGTTACCGTTGAGTGTTTCCATGCCTTGAGGTTACGAACAGGGTGGGACATTTAAATGTCCGAGGCTCCGCGTAGTTTCAATCCGTGATCACGACATTCAAGAAATGGGTTCTTCGAGAGAAGAACGACATCCTGGGTTTCGCAGCCCTGCTTGCATTCGGGCTCTCAGCCTTTCTTGGCTTCATCCCTAACTGGCTTTGGGCCGGCCAATTCCCCACCGCAGACCCTGCCCCGAGAACCGAGTTCTTTTATTACTCCGGAGCTGGCTACTCTGTTGCACCTGCCGAATTCGCACCGGATCGCTGCACGACCTTCAAGGCCTGCATGTACTTCCGGGTAGCGTCAGATTTCGAGTGCCCATTTTTGGAGTACCGCGTTGACTTCTTCAGCGGAGACACCACCTTTGTGGCCTCTCAGTGGCAAAGGTCTTCAACCTGGGTCGTTCCAGGCGCGAATAAGTTACTCGAAGTCAACTGGAGCACAAAGTCAGACTGGCTGGAGATTACTCACATGCACTGCGGGCAGATTTAGGCCAGGCCCAGCGCCTCAATACTCTGGCGCAGCGTGGCCGCCGAGCCGTGGAACTTCTCCAACTCCGCCTCGCTCATGCGAACCTCAATGGGGCGAGCCGCACCGCTGCGGTTCACAATCGTAGGAACGCTCAGCGCCACATCGGAGACTCCGAGGTAGTTGTCTAAAACAGCCGAAACCGGGAGGACCACGCCCTCGTCGCGAAGAATGGCCTCAACGATGCGAGCTGAAGACAGGCCAATGGCAAAGTTGGTCGCCCCCTTGCCCTCAATGACCTTGTAGGCCGCGTTCTTCACCTCAAAGGCAATCTGGTCCAGCTCATCCTGGGTGAGTGCGTGGTGACCGGAAACCTTCCAATCCGAGAGTGGTACAGGTCCAATCGAGGCTTCGCTCCAGAGTGCGAACTCGCTGTCGCCGTGTTCACCAACAATGAGTGCGTGAACGCTCTCAGTGCTCACACCTAGGCGCTCGGCCAACTGCCAGCGCAGGCGTGAGCTGTCCAGTACCGTTCCCGACGCAAAGACACGGTTTGCCGGCAGCCCTGAGAACTGAACGGCTGCATAGGCCAGCACGTCACAGGGGTTGGTGACCAGAACGAAGATCGCGTCCGGGGCCAGTGAAACCAGCTTTGGCATCAAGTCGCGGAGAATCGCCACGTTGGTGCCTGCCAAGTCGAGACGGGTCTGCCCCGGCTTCTGTTTGGCTCCAGCGGTGATCACAATCACATCAGAGTTGCGAACTACTTCGAGGTCATCTCCGCCATAGATGCGCGATGGAGTTGTGAACTGACTGCCGTGAGCCAGGTCGAGAACCTCGGCTTCAACCTTGGCCTTGTTCAGGTCGTAAAGCGCCACCTCGCCAGCAATTCGCTTGATGAGAAGGGCATAGGCGGTTGCGGTTCCAACCGCTCCGGCACCGATGATTGAGACTTTGGTTCGCTGGTTCATATGGGCAGTTTAGCCCTGCCGAAACGCCCCAAAATGAACAAAGCCCCCGAAAGCATCGGGGGCTTTGTTAGGACAGGCTTAGTAAATACCTGACTGAGAGACTTCTTAGGTGCGCTTGCGCTTCTCGCGGATTCGCATGCCAACTTCGATCGGGGTTCCTTCGAATCCGTAGGTCTCGCGAAGGCGACGCTGAATGAAGCGGCGGTAACCAGGGTCGAGGAATCCGGTGGTGAAGAGCACGAACTTTGGTGGACGGGTGCTGGCCTGAGTTCCAAACAGAATTCGTGGCTGCTTGCCGCCGCGAACTGGGTGAGGAGTCTCCATAACCAGCTCGTGGATGAAGGCGTTGAGCTTTCCGGTAGGAATGCGCTTGTCCCAGCTGTCCAGTGCAACCTCGAGGGCTGGAACCAGCTTCTCAAGGTGGCGGCCGGTCTTGGCAGAAATGTTCACGCGTGGTGCCCAGTCAACGTGAGCCAGGTCCTGCTCGATTTCGCGCTCGAGGTAGCGACGACGCTCGTCGTCCAGCATGTCCCACTTGTTGAAGGCAAGAACCAGAGCGCGTCCGGACTCCAGCACCATGTCAATGATGCGGATGTCCTGCTCGGAAATCGGCTCGGTTACGTCCAGCAAAACTACTGCAACTTCGGCTCGCTCCAGGGCTGCCGCGGTGCGCAGCGAGGCGTAGAAGTCTGCGCCTTGCTGAAGACGAACTCGACGACGGATACCGGCGGTGTCAACGAAGCGCCAGATCTTTCCGGCAATCTCTACCTGCTCGTCAATTGGGTCGCGAGTGGTTCCGGCAAGGTCGTTCACAACGGCACGCTCGGAGCCAACCGCGCGGTTCAGCAGCGAAGACTTTCCAACGTTTGGTCGTCCAATCAGAGCCACACGACGAGGCCCGCCGAACTCCTCCTTGGCAACCGAAGAAACCTTAGGCAAAACCTTCATGGCTGCGTCGAGCATGTCTGCAACGCCACGGCCGTGCAGGGCGGAAACCGGGTAAGGCTCGCCTAGACCCAGGCTCCATAGCGCAGCAGCCTCAGGCTCCTGGCGCATGTCGTCAATCTTGTTGGCAACCAGGAGAACTGGCTTGCCGCTGGCGCGAAGCATCTTGACCACGCGCTCATCGGTGCTGGTGGCGCCAACCAGGGCGTCAACCACAAAGAGAACTGCATCTGCAAGCTCAACGGCAATCTCGGCCTGAATGGCAACCGACTTGTCGATGCCCTTGGCGTCCGGCTCCCAACCACCAGTGTCTACGATGGTGAATTTACGCTCGTTCCACTCCGCCTTGTATGAGATGCGGTCACGAGTGACACCTGGCTTGTCCTCGACTACGGCCTCACGGCGACCGAGGATACGGTTTACCAGCGCGCTCTTGCCAACGTTTGGACGACCAACAATGGCCAGCACCGGCAGAGCCGGAAGCATGACTGGGCCGTCGCTCCAGTCCAGGTCGGCTTCGAGTACGCGAAGGTCATCCTCGTCGAGGTCAAACTCGTCCAGTCCGCTTCGCAGCGCCTTGGCTCGGTTTTCTGCCTCGTCATCGGTGAGGGAGTTTAGCTTCTCCACAAAATCAGGGCTGATCGGCACATCGCCGTATTCGTCCTGCTCAGACATGGTTAATCCTTTTTAGTGGCCGCGGCAATCTGCTCGAGAACTGCGGCTACGGTTTGTTCAAAGTTGAGGTCACTGGAGTCAATCAAGGTGACTCCGTCCGCCGGGTTCATGAAATCGACAACCTTGGCATCTGATGCGTCGCGCTGTGAGACCTGCTTTTGTACCTGACTGGTCTCGGCGGCGCCAATTTCGGCGGACCTTCTTCTAAGTCTAACTTCTTCGCTCGCCGTTAGTAAGAGGCGAATTGGGGCATCGGGGAGAACCACCGTGGTGATGTCACGGCCTTCAACAATGATTCCGGGCTCGCCGCAACCCTCAACGATGCTTCGGGTAAGCCACTTCATGTAGCTGCGAACGGCCGGGATTCGAGCCACCGAACTGACCGCCTCGGCAACCTCGGTGCTGCGAATGGCCTCTGTCAGATCCCGTTCCCCCACCCGAACCCAGTAGTTGTCTGGGTCGGTTGAGATGTCATATTCGAACACCTCGGGGAGGTTAATTTCGGCGAGCGCCTCCAGGTCAAAGCCGTCCAGGTGCTGCACCGCCCAGGTGAGCGCACGGTAGGCCGCACCGGTATCTAGGTAACCCCAGCCGAGCTCGCGAGCCGCCTGCTTGGACACACTGCTCTTGCCGCTACCTGCCGGTCCGTCAATGGCAACCGCGAACAGGCTCATTAGGCCAGTCTCCAGCCGCGTGCGGTGAGGTCGCTGACCAGCTTCTCTTCCTGCTCCGGCAGAACCGAGAGCTCAACCAGACCAATCTGCGCGCCAGGCGAGTGCTCAAGCTTGATTTCCTCAAGGTTGATGCCAATCTGGGCCACCTCGTTGAGCAGCTGAGCCAGCTGGCCCGGACGATCGTCAATCATGACCACCGGGGTTGAGTAGTTGGTGTGGCGGCCACCGTGCTTGCCAGGGATGCGTTCCACACCCTTGTTGCCGGCCTCAATGGCGCGGCTGATGGTGGTCAACGCGCCACTGGCATCGGGGGCCTCTAGAGCACCGATGACCTTCTGCAGATCCGCCGCCAGGTCCTTGAGGACCGGGGCCACCTGCGATGCGTTGGAACTGAGGATCTGAACCCAGAGCGACGGGTCACTGGCGGCAATACGCGTGGTGTCGCGCAGGCCCTGGCCGGCCAGCGAAATCTCCTGGGCCGAGGTTGAGATCAGACGAGCGGCCAAAAGGCTGGCAACCACCTGCGGAACGTGGCTTACCGCGGCAACCGCGTGGTCATGCTCAATCGGCTCCATGTTTACCGGCACCGAACCAACCTCGAGGCTGAGATCGGTGATTAGGTCGATGGCCTTCTGATTGCTACCCGAATGAGTCACAACAACCCAAGGACGCCCGATGAAGAGATCGGCTCGGCCACTGATGGCGCCGCCGCGCTCGCGTCCGGCCATCGGGTGCGAACCCACGTAGTTGGAAAGGTCTAGGCCGGTGGCGCGCAACTCCTCGAGCACAACCTGCTTCACACTGGCAACATCGGTGACAACTGCGGCCGGGAAGGCGCGCATCTCTGCCGCTACTACGGCTGCCGTGTGGTCTGGTGGCACACACACCACAATCAGCTCTGGGTTGTCACCCTCAGCGGCCTCGCGGCCGGCTCCGTAATCAATGGACAGCGCCTGGTTGGCCCTAGAAGTGTCGGCCATCACCACATCGATGCCGTGCTTTCGCAGCGCCAGTCCGAGCGAGGTTCCGAGTAGACCGGCCCCAACTACTCGAACTGTACCGACGATGCGACTCACTGGGCGATGTCCAGTCTGAGCGCAGTTGCGCCACGGAGGTAGATGTGCTGGATCTCGCTGCGAGGCTTGTCCATTTCGGCCTGCACCATGATGCGAATGACGCGTGGCATGCCGTGGGCAACTGCCATCTCAACGAAGCACATCAGAGGCACGTCGCCGAGGCCAAGCTCGCGAGCCGCAACCGCAGGGAACTCACTGACGATGTCAGGAGTGGCGGTGAAGAAGACGTTGACCAACTGAGAGTTGTCGATGTCGTTGGCGTGAAGAATCTTGGTCAGGAGCTCGGCGGTTGACTTGAGCAGGTGCTCGCGTTCGTCACGGTCAAGCTGGATAGCTCCGCGGATTGCGCGTAGTGCCATGTTTATCGATTCCTCGAGTCTTTACCGCGCTTACCCTCGGGGCGACCCGTGGAGCTGCCGGTTGGGCGGCCGTTCTTGGTTGCACGCTGTGGTCGCTGTGGAGCCTTACCGGCTACCGGACGCGGGGTCTTTGCAGGCTTACCCTCGGCCACCTTCATCAGGGCGCTAATCTCCATTTTATTGAGTTCGCGAACCTGACCCTGCTTCATGGAACCCAGCTGGATTGGGCCGAAGGAACGGCGAACCAGGCCAACCACCGGGTGACCAACTGCCTCAAACATGCGTCGAACGATGCGATTCTTGCCGGAGTGCAGGACAATCTCAACCAGCGACTGATCACTAGCTGCATCTAGCAGGCGAATCTTGTCGGCGGCGATCAAGCCGTCCTCGAGTTCAATACCCTTTAGCAGCTTGTTGAGGGTCTGCGGAGTGATCTCCCCCTGCACGTGAGCCCAGTAGAGCTTCTCCACGCCGAAGGATGGGTGGGCTAGCTTGTGCGCCAGGTCGCCATCGTTGGTGAGCAGCAGCAGACCGGTGGTCTCCAGGTCGAGGCGACCAACGTTGAACACCCGGTCGTAGCGCTTGACGAAGTCGGTCAGGTCCTTGCGTCCCATCTCGTCGTTCATCGACGAAACCACGCCTTCAGGCTTGTTGATGGCCAGGTAAACGCGGCTGGCGTCCAGCTGAATTGGCTGGCCGTTTACGGTTACCGAGTCCTTTGCAGGGTCGATGCGGGTGCCGAGCTCGGTCACCTTCACGCCGTTGACCTTGACTCGGCCCTCGATGATGAATTCCTCGCAGACGCGACGGCTGGCTACGCCGGCGTTGGCAAGCACCTTCTGAAGGCGGATGCCCTCTGGGTCGCGTGGTTCATATACTTCTGGGTCATAGGCCATTTTCGAAGTCTCCATCTGCACTCGGCAGGTAAGGGCTGATGAGCGGAAGCTCATCGAGCGTATTAATGCCCAGCAGCTGCAGGGTAAGTTCGGTGGTGCCATAGTTGATGGCGCCGGTTTCGGCATCGGTGAAAAGCTCTGTGATGAGGCCGCGGCTAAGCAGGGTGCGAACCACGCTGTCAACGTTGACCGAGCGGATGCTGGCTACCTGACCGCGGCTGATTGGCTGCTTGTACGCGATGACCGCGAGGGTCTCGAGCGCCGCCTGGCTCAGCTTGGTTGGGTTCTCGTTGGCCACGAACATGTTCACGGCCCAGTCAAACTCCTCGCGCACGTAGATGCGCCAGCCGCCGCCAACCTCGCGAAGCTCGAAACCGCGCTTGCGCGAACCCTCGGCCTCTCCCGCATAGTCTGCGGCCAACTCTGCCACCGATGCGCGAATCTCCGCGAGCGGGCGGTCAAGCGCTCCGGCCAGCGAGATCAGCGGGATTGGAGCCTCGGCAACCATGAGGATTGCCTCAATGGCGGCCAGCAGGTTCTCATCGTCAACCGCCTGGGCGTGAATGGTGATGTCTGGCGAGTTAAGAGTCATATTCGGCTCCAAGTGCGTTCAGTTGTTCGTTGTCAAAGTCTTCGGCTCTCCAGGTGAGGTGCATGTCACCGAGCGGAGTGTCCTGCTCAAAGCTGATGGCGGCTAGACGGTAGAGCTCCAGGATGGCCAGGAATCGGGCAACCACCTGGGCGCGGTCGGTGAGGCCACCGATCAGGTCGCGGAAGGTTAGCTTTCCCGAGGAGCGCAGACGGCGCACCACCTCGGCCGCCTGCTCGCGAATCGAAACCCGCGGAGCGTGCAGGTGAGTCAGACCTACCGCAGGAATCTCGCGCGGCGTGAGCACCTCTTCGGCAATCTTGGCGAACTCGGCCAAAGCGGTGGTCCAAACCAGCTCCGGCTTGCGGTTACGGAAGCGATCCTCCAGACGCACCTCTCGCGGAATTCGACGAGCCTCCAGGTTCATGGCGGTTGAGAACCACGACGAAATGTCCTTGAAGGCTCGGTACTGCAACAGTCGCGCAAACAGCAGGTCGCGGGCCTCAAACAGCGCCACGTCCTCAGGGTCTACAACCTCGCCCTTAGGCAGCAGACTGGCAATCTTCAGGTCAAGCAGGGTGGCGGCAATTACCAAAAACTCCGATGCCTGTTCCAGCTCATCTGCTGCATCGAGTTCGCGAACGTATCGGATGAACTCCTCGGTCACTTTGCTGAGCGCAACCTCGGTGATGTCCAGCTGGTGCCGCGAGATCAGGTTCAGGAGCAGGTCGAAAGGACCCTCGAAGTTTCCAATCGAGAGTTCGAAGCCGGGTGCTACGTCCAGTTGCTCGCTAAGGGGTGCAGCCACGCGCAACCAGCTCTCGGGCAACGGCTCGGTAGGCCTCTGCCGCTGCAGACTCTGGAGCAAACTGGGTGATCGGGGTCCGGGAAACTGTGGCGTCGGAGAACTTCACAGTTCGCGGGATTTCAGTTCGCAGCAGCTTGTCATCAAACTTGTCGCGCAGCATCTCCATGACCTCGCGGCTGTGCAGAGTGCGGTTGTCGTACATGGTGACAAGAAGGGCATCCAGGGTCAGCGCCGGGTTGTTTTCGCTTTCGCGAACCTTGGACATGATGTCCTCCAACAGTGCAACTGCGCGGAGGGCAAAGAACTCTGGAGCCAGCGGAATGATCACACCGTGGGCTGCGGTCAATGCGTTTACGGTCAGCAGGCCAAGCGATGGCTGGCAGTCAATCAAAATCACGTCGTAGTCGTCGGCAACCTGCTTGAGCACGCGCTTCAGGGTGTGCTCGCGGTTCATCACGTTCACCAGCTGCAACTCGGCAGCCGCTAGGTCGATGTTGGCCGGGATGATGTCCAGGTTTGGAACGCTGGTTGGGCGAATCACGTCGGTGGTCTGGGTGTCGCGGTTTAGCAGCGAATCCAGGATGGTTGGCTCATCGGTGTAGGCGTTGATGCCGAGACCGGCACTCAGCGCACCCTGTGGGTCAAAGTCAACTAGCAGGACTTTGCGGCCATATTCGGCGAGCGCCGCCGCAATGTTGGTGGTGCTAGTGGTCTTACCCACGCCACCCTTTTGGTTACACATGGCAATGATGCGGGCTGGGCCGTGCGACGCCAACGGCTTGGGCTTCGCGAAGCGAGAATCTTTCACGTCTGCCTTGGCCATTGTTCTGCCTCCCGGTTGTACCTTTTGCCTAGAGAAATAGCCTACCGAATGGCTCGTGCACGCGGATGGGCCAGAGCGTAGTTTTCCCTAAGGGTATCCACGGTAACCAGGGTGTAAATCTGGGTGGTTGCCACCGATGAATGACCAAGCAATTCCTGCACTACGCGCACGTCGGCACCGCCTTCCAGAAGGTGAGTGGCGAACGAGTGTCGCAGGGTGTGCGGTGAGATCTCGATCTGCAGCCCAGCAGCCTCGGCGGCATCCACCAGAATCTGCCAGACAGACTGTCGGCTCAGGCGCCCGCCCCGCTGGTTTAGGAACACTGCTGGCGTGCCGGTTCCCTTGGCAACCAGGGTTGGGCGGGTGCGCACCAGGTAGTTCTCGAGTGCACGCTGCGCAAAACGACCAACCGGAACGATTCTCTCCTTGTTACCCTTGCCCAACACTCGGATCATGCCCACCTCGCCGGTTACCGAGGCGTCGATGAGGTCGTCGATGTCCATGTCGGTCAGCTCGGATACGCGGGCGCCGGTGGCGTAAAGCAGCTCAAGAATGGCACGGTCGCGCAGGCGAATCGGGTCGGTGGCCGCGTCAGCGGCGGCATCGGTGAATGGTTCGGGACCGGCCGCATCTAGCAGCTGAACCACTTGGTCAACCGTTATTGCCTTAGGCAGGCGTTTCCCCAGTTTTGGTGGCGTCACTCGGTGTGCACTGTCGCGCAGCAGGTAACCCTCCAAAAGCAAGTACTTGTGCCAGCCACGCACGCCAGCCAGAGTGCGGGCCACCGATGCCGGTTTGCGCGTGGCACTCAGGTGTTCGATGAAAGTTTCGATCAAGGCATCGGTGATTTGGGTGGCGTCCGAGACGCCCATTCCCCGAAGGAAGCCTAGGTAGTCACCCAGGTCACGGTTGTAGGCGGAAAGCGTATTGCGAGAGAGGCCGCGCTCCACCGTGATGTGCCTCAGGTAGCGGTCTACCAGCTGCTCGAGGTTATCGGTGGCTTGCACGCTAGTCCTGGGCTTTCAAGTTATGCCTGGGGCTTCAACTAGCCCTGAGCCTTTACACCCAGTTTGTGGGAGGCCGCCATGATTGCCACCACAGCACTCGGTGATTGGATGTCGCTGGCGAGAACGCTGGCCAGCGCCTCGGAGAGCGGGAACCACTCCTTGATCATGTCAACCTCTTCGCCCTCAAGCTCTAGGTCGTGACCCTCGTGGGCCACTCCTTCGGCCAGGAAGATGGTGATCACTTCGTCGTTGCCACCTGGAGTGGTCATGAAGTCGGTCAGCTTGGTCCAGCGCTCGGCAACGTAACCGGTCTCTTCCATGAGCTCGCGCTTGGCTGCATCCAGGCGGTCTTCACCCGGCACGTCAAGGAGCCCAGCGGGAATTTCCCATAGGTAGGAGCGAACCGGGTGACGGTACTGCCTAATCAGCAGAACCCGCTGCTGCTCGTCAACGGCAAGAACCGCAACTGCACCCGGGTGCTTCACGAACTCACGCACCAGGGTGCCGCCGTTGTACTCAAAGGACTCCCGGGCGATGTCCCAGATCTTGCCCTCGAAGACAATCTCCGAGCTGAGAATCTTTGGGTCTACCCGCTGGTCCTTGGGCACCGATGCCCCTAGTTGTTTTCGCCGTCGAAAATGCGGTTGGCCTCGTGGCGCTCGATTGCGGCTGCAATCAGTCCACGGAACAGCGGGTGCGCATTGGTTGGGCGGCTCTTGAACTCAGGATGAGCCTGGGTTGCAACGTAGTAAGGGTGAACCTCTCGAGGAAGCTCAACGTACTCAACTAGGTGACCGTCAGGCGAGGTTCCGGAGAACACTAGGCCGGCGTCACCAATCTGGTCGCGGTACTTGTTGTTGACCTCGTAGCGGTGGCGGTGACGCTCCTCGCTGGTGTTGCTGCCGTAAACCTCGGCAACAATCGAACCAGGCTTCAGGGCTGCGGTGTACTTTCCGAGACGCATGGTTCCACCCATCTCGCCCGAGGCGAGGATGTCTACCTGCTCGGCCATGGTGGCAATCACAGGGTAGGTGGCGTTGTCGTCGAACTCGGTGGACGATGCGCCCTCGAGCCCTGCAACATCGCGAGCGTACTCAATGACCATGCACTGCAGACCCAGGCAGAGGCCCAGGGTAGGAATCTGGTGAATACGGGCGTGCTTGAGCGCACCGAGCTTGCCTTCGATGCCTCGAACACCAAATCCACCTGGGATACAGATGGCGTCGACATCCTGGAGGTTCTCCTGGGCGCCAGCCTCGGTCTCGCAGAGATCGCTTGCGATCCACTTGATCTTGACCTTGGTCTGGTGAGCGAAGCCACCGGCCTGAAGGGCTGCGGTAACGCTCAGGTAGGCGTCTGGCAGGTCGATGTACTTGCCAACGAGACCTACGGTGACCTCGTGCTTTGGCTCGTGAACAGCGGTGAGCACCGGTGCCCAGCGGCTCCAGTCAACCTCGCCTGCGGTGAGGCCGAGGCGCTTGATGATGTAGCTGTCCAAACCCTCGTTGTTTAGAACGGTTGGAATGTCGTAGATGCTGGCGGCATCGGCGGCGCTAACCACCGCGTTGACGTCAACGTCACACATGAGTGCGATCTTGTTCTTGATGCCCGCTGGAAGTTCACGGTCCGAGCGAAGGACAACTGCGTCTGGCTGAATTCCGTAGCTGCGGAGTGCAGCAACCGAGTGCTGGGTTGGCTTGGTCTTGAGCTCGCCGGAAGGGCCGAGGTAAGGAACCAGCGAGACGTGAACAAAGAACACGTTGTCGCGGCCAACATCGTGACGCACCTGGCGGGCGGCCTCAATGAATGGGAGCGACTCGATGTCGCCAACGGTTCCACCGATCTCGGTGATGATTACGTCAGGGGCAGGAGTCTCGTGAGCCTGTAGGCGCATGCGGCGTTTGATCTCATCGGTGATGTGAGGGATTACCTGAACGGTGTCGCCCAGATACTCACCACGGCGCTCACGCTGGATCACAGCCGAGTAGATCTGGCCGGTGGTCACGTTAGCTGCCTGCGAGAGGTTGATGTCGAGGAATCGCTCGTAGTGACCTACGTCAAGGTCGGTCTCAGCGCCGTCTTCGGTAACGAAGACCTCTCCGTGCTGGAACGGGTTCATGGTGCCCGGGTCTACGTTCAGGTACGGGTCAAGCTTCTGCATCACAACGCGAAGTCCGCGAGCTGTTAGGAGGTTACCCAGGGAGGCTGCCGTCAGTCCCTTACCAAGAGACGAAGCCACTCCGCCGGTGACGAAAATGTGTCTAGTTTTACCGCTGTCCATCGCTATTGCCATGGAATTAAAGGTTATCATCGGGGCAGATTACGCCACGCCGAGAGTCTCAGATTCGATTAGGAATTCTTGGCCATTTTGGCCGACTGCCAGAGTTCGGCGGCGTGAGCCAGACCCAATTCCGATTCGGTTAGGCCACTGAGCATGCGTGCCAGTTCCTCAACCCGCTCCACCTCGGCCAGCACGGTTACAGCGCTGCTGGTGAATTCACCGGCCTGGTTCTTCTGAACTCGCAGGTGGTTGTCGGCGAAGGCAGCCACCTGAGCCAGGTGAGTCACCACGATGACCTGCGCGGTCTTCGCCAGCTTGGCCAGACGCTTACCAATCTCAATGGCCGCAGCGCCACCAACCCCCGCATCAACCTCGTCAAAGATGAAGGTTGGAGTGGTCTTGGTGTTTGCCAGCACAACCTCAATGGCCAGCATGATGCGACTGAGCTCACCACCCGAGGCGCCCTTGCCAAGCGGACGCGGATCCGCACCCGGGTAGGACGAAAGCAAAATCGAAACATTGTCGGCGCCGTGTGGGCCAAGCTCGGCCGGTTCCACTGATACCACCAGAGTGGCCCCGGGCATGGCCAAAGAGTGAAGCTCGGCGGTGACCTGAGTGGCCAGGCTGGCAGC
>JAGWUG010000202.1 GCA_028868555.1 Actinomycetales bacterium
AGAAGCAGGTTGCCGCGGCCATTAGGCGCGAGCTGATCCGCGAGGGTCAGGTGTTCTTTGTGCACAACCGCGTGGAGAGCATTGACAAGGTTGCCCGCGATTTGCAGGAGCTGGTGCCGGAGGCGCGCATTGCGGTGGCCCACGGCAAGATGGGTGAGCACGCGCTGGAGCAGGTGGTGGTTGATTTCTGGGAGCGCCGCTTTGACGTGCTGGTGAGCACCACGATCATCGAGACCGGAATCGACATTCCAAACGCCAACACTTTGATCATTGACCGTGCCGAGAACTTTGGCCTGAGCCAGCTCCACCAGATTCGCGGTCGCGTGGGCCGTGGTCGCGAGCGTGCCTACGCCTACTTCTTCTATGCGCCTGAGAAGCCACTGACCGAGACCGCGCACGACCGCCTGGCGACCATTGCCGCCAACAACGAGCTGGGTTCGGGAATGCAGGTTGCGCTCAAGGACCTTGAGATTCGCGGCGCTGGAAACCTGCTCGGTGGCGAGCAGAGCGGCCACATTGCCGGCGTTGGTTTTGACCTTTACCTGCGCATGATTGGCGAGGCCGTTGCCGAGTTCAAGGGCGAGAAGATTGAGGCTCCGGCTGAACTCAAGCTGGAACTTCCGGTTGATGCCCACATTCCAAACACCTACGTGGATTCCGATCGCCTGCGCCTCGAGGCGTATCACAAGCTGTCGGCGGCATCGGGGGAGAAGGGCACGCGCGCTCAGCTGGATGCCATCCTGGCGGAGCTGGAAGACCGCTATGGCGCGGCGCCGCAGAGCGTGAAGAACCTGATTGCAGTGACCGAGCTGCGCCAGCTGGCCAACCGGGTTGGGCTCAAGGAGTTCAATGCGCTGGGCACTCAGGTGAAGCTTTCGCCCATTGACCTGGATGAGGCCGGCCAAGTTCGCCTAAGCCACCTCTTCCCGGGCATGCGCTACATGCAGGGTTCCAAACTGCTTATTGTTCCGGCTCCAAGCAGTGTTCCAACCGCCCCCGATGCCGTAACTGGAGTAACCGGCCTGAGTGAGCCGCTACGCGATGGCGCCATCATCGAGTGGGTTTGGGCGTTCTTGGCCAGGGTTTTCCCGGCATCTAGCTAGCCAACTTCGTCGAGGTAGCGGCGGAACTCTTCTAAAGCGATCCTGTAAACCTCGTCACCAGAACGTTTACCTACAGTCAGCACAATCATTTTCACGGCATCATTTTCGACTACATAGATAACGCGGATCCCGAGTCTGAGAAGTTTTATTTTGTGGGTGCCGAACAGGTCACCCGACAAACGGGAGCCATCTACAAATGGCTCGAGTGCGCGCTCCTTTACGGCCAAGAGGACCTGATGCTGAACATGCGGGTCTAGTTTCTTGATGTCTCGAAGGACACGTTTGCGGAAGACGATTTTGTAAGCCATTATTCGTCGCCCAAATCATCTGGGAACTTTCCCGCAAGGAGATCATCGATGTTTACTTCAATGAGGTTTTTTGGGTCCTTGGCTTCCTCCATTGCCTGGAGGATGCGGTCCTTGTTTTCAATTTCCCAAAGCAGTTCAGCCAGCTCGTCATAGCGTTCAGGCGAGAGCACGTAAAACGACGGGCGATTATTGGTCAGCACGCAAAAGGGCTCATTGCCAGCTGCTTTCACCTCGCGGTTGGGGTTGGCTTTGAAGGCACTGATTGTGGTGGTTAGTCGGGTCAAGATTTCATCCATTTCTACACCTCCTCTCAAACTGTCTAGGTTTATAAACAGGTCTAGATTATGGCGAAATTTAGTTTTTATCTAGGTTTCCCTCAAACCATGTCCAAACTGTAACTCAAGCCTCGGACATCTATTTGCCCTTATCCACAGACGCCGAAAACCAGTCGATAAAATGGGATTCACTATCCGCAGAGTCAGCAATCCGAAGGGACAACATGCACACCGTCGGAGAGATTTTCGGCTTTGCTGGAGGCATCATTGGCATTGCCACCGGCCTTCCTCAGTATTTCCGTATCCGTAGACAGGGTAACCACGACGGCTTAGCTCTCAGCCCCTGGTTGCTTATGCTTGCAACATTCGCGGCCTATACCGCCTTTGGATTGATGGCAAAGAGTCCAGCCATCTGGGTCTGCAACTTCCTCACCTACTGCACCACCGCTTTGGTGGTGTTCGCGGTCAAGGGCTATGGCATCCGTGTTTGGGCAATTGTGCTTGCTCTGGGGATCGGCGCTGCCGCACTCATCTGGTTGCTGCCGCCAACTATTTCCAACATCGCGCTGGTTATTCTGACCGCAAACCGAGTGCCTCAGCTGATCCGCAGTTGGGTGAACCGGCACACCGCCATGGTTAGTGCTGTTTCAATCTCATCGTTGGCTGTTGCAGTGACATCCATGCTCTGCTGGGGCGCCTACGCAATCCTCACCGAGCGCAGTTTCATTGTGCTGACCACGTCGGTTGCCATGGGAATCACCCTTGCCACGGCTCTAGTTGAGGCGCACATTGCTCGCCTCGCAAAGACCGCGCACCTG
>JAGWUG010000203.1 GCA_028868555.1 Actinomycetales bacterium
CGCCATGCTGGTGCCACGCGGATTGGCCACTGAGTTTAGGAAGTCCGAGTTGGTGGCGCTGCCAATGGTGGCCCCGTTTAGAGCCACCAGGTTGTAGTTGTCGGAGAGGCAATTCACCGATGCCAGCGACTTTGCGCAGTGAACAGCAACGGCCTCGGCAACGGAGTCGGCTGCGTTTCGAGCAAGCTGTTTTTGAACCAGAATCTGTCCGCCGTCGACCACCAGTCCGATGATCGCCATAAATAGGCCTGCTCCAAGGAAGATCGCGAAAATGGTGGAAACCGCCCCTCGATCATCGGTGGGTTTGTGTTGACGCGAGCGGACTAGTTCAAGCACAGTAGCTTGGCCTTCCCCTCGATGATGGTGGTGTCGTCAGCATTGCGGTCGAAGTAAATGGAGTTACCAGGGCCCACGTCCTGCGGGTTGGCTAGGTTGATAATCAGGCCGATGGGCGTGATCCATTTGAAGCTCACATAGACGCGAGCCATGGCTCGGTAGTTAGCCAGGACTGTGGAGCAGCTGGTTCCCGATGCCGTTCCCAGGTCGGTGCAGTTTCCGTCCGGGTTGGGGCCATAGATTCCGGTGTTTGGGTCGATGGCGTAGAAGTTTTCAGAGTTGATGGGGCAGACAAACTGGGAGGTGCTGACACTCGTCACACCTGCGCCTGCATCCATAGTCGAAAGTCTCACGATTGAGTCAGGCAAAGACTGGAGAACCTGGGTGGTCGAAACAGTCGCATCGGTACTCTCCGCCACAGAGCGCGCACCAACTTCGGCCGCATTGTTCAACGCCATCTGTACGGTCAGGTACCGTCCGGCATCCAGCATGAAGAGAATCATGAACAGGAACACCGGGAAGATGAGCGCAAACTCAACCGCAACCGCTCCGCGGTCACGAGACTCTCCGCTAAGCACGCCGGAGCATGCGGAGCCGCATCGGTGAAAAGCGACCCCGCACACCCGGGCGGTCCTGTTACGGAGTGGGCAGCGTGGTTGCAACGCTGTTGAATGTGTGGCCAAGGTTCTGACCCAGCAGGATGACACCTGCGATCACCGCGATTGCAATCAGACCAACCAGTAGCGCGTACTCCACGGCACTGGCGCCGCGGTCGCTACCAAAAAGAACGCTGAGCTTGCTCAGGAACTTAGTCATTGTTTTCCTTCCCCTTTTGGGAAGCTGCCTTCTCCCCGCCAGATAGTGCCAAGGTAACAACGGGAGGCCCGAAAATCTGCGGCCTGGCGCGCGACACGCACCCACGATTTCGCTCAAAATGTACGGTTAGCCACCTGTTTTTAATCGGCTTCAAAACCTTCGGTTAGCCACCTGTTTTGAGCCAGATTTGTCGTTTCCTTGCACCACAAACGCGGCGATGAAACCTACAGTTAGCGCTGCGAATCCACCCTGCTGGCCATCCAGCTGCCCAGCAACTTGATGCGCTCGGCGGTTGGAGTCCCGGCTTCGGCGCTGTAAATCACAATCTTCATGAAGTCATCGTGCATAAGCGGCATGCCCTCGTAACCCAGGGTCAGCTCACCCACCACTGGGTGCACCATGACCTTCTCGCCGCCCGAGTGGCGATAGACATTTTGCTTGGCCCAGAGAGAGCGGAAGTAATCGCTCTTGGACCCCAGCTCGCCGATCAACTGGTTCAGTTCGGGTTCATTTGGGAAACGTGCTGCCGAAACTCGAAGCGAGGCGGCGGAATCCTCGGCGACCTTGGTCCAGTTAGGGAAGAACTGAGCCGATGACGGATCCAGAAAAACATACCGAGCCAGGTTCATGCCGGCAACCGGCGAATCGGCCACCGGGGCATAGAGCGCACGACCGAGGAAGTTGGTTTCGAGGATGTCCATGCGGGCATTGCCGATGTAGGCGGGCATCTCGGTGATGGCATTCAGAATGGTGAAGTGGTGCGGCTTGAGGGTATGCGTGCCAATCCCCTGCGGGCGTCGGGTAACGCTCAGGGCGGCCAGCTGGTGGAGGTGCTCGCGCTCAACATCGGTGAGTTGAAGCGCTCGCGCCAAGGCGTCTAGTACCGAAGGCGATGCTCCTGCAATATTCCCGCGCTCAATGCGGGTGTAGTAGTCCACGCTCACACCGGCAAGCAAGGCAACCTCTTCGCGGCGCAACCCCTGCACCTTGCGGTTCAGGCCGTAGGTCTGAATGCCGGCCTCATCAGGAGTAATCCTGGCCCTACGGGTCCTCAGAAACTCGCTGATCTCGCGCTTTGCATCCATCCCTCCAGACTATTCGCCACCAACCCAGGCTCCAAGCCCCAGACCGCACTCAGGGAGGCACTGCCAATACCTGTAACAGCCGTGCTCCTCACACGCATATGTAAGTTCACTTTCTACCGTCAGAATGGCCTTACCCCATTGAAAGGCATCACCGTGAAGGCAACCTTCCTCTTCGGCACCTCGGACGTTCGCGTTCTAGATATCCCGGAGCCAACAATCATCAAACCCACCGATGCCATCATTCGCACCGTGGTTGC
>JAGWUG010000007.1 GCA_028868555.1 Actinomycetales bacterium
GTGTCGGGCACGGATCCGAGCGGTCGGCTTAGGTCTTCGTATTCCATCGATGCTCCGAACTCTCCCGTTAGCTCGGACTAGCCCAGCTTAGATATTGCCGAGTTTAGAGCCTGCTTGAAGGCATCGGTGGTGTAGGTGGCGCCACTGATGTTGCTGAAGTTGGTGCCCTGAGCCTGGATGGCGTATTGCACCAAGTAAGGGAAGGCCTGAGCACGGCCGTTGGTGGCGGTGGAGTTGGCGTAGTCGATCTTGGTGATCTTGCCGTTTGCCTTGGTGACCGAAACTTGAACCTGACCGAACCGATACTGGATGGCATCGGAGGTGGCAGTGCCAGTCGTGCCAACAGGGGTGTTGGTAGCACCGGTGCCGGGGCTTACCGCTGTGCTGGCGGTGGTGACCGGTGCGCTGACGTTGGCCGCCGGCTGGGTGTAGTGATTGGTGAGAACCACCGCGCCGGCCAGAGCCGAAACTGCGATTAGGCCGTTGGCCCAAGCTTGACGTTTATTGCGAGACATCTGGTTCCTAGAACTTGGAGAGGGCGCTGGCCAGTGCCTGCTTGAAGGCATCGGAGGTGAAGGTGGCGCCGGTCAGGTTGCTGAAGTTGGTGCCCTGAGCCTGGATGGCGTACTGGACCAGGTAAGGGAAGGCGGCCTGACGTCCACCGGTGGCGCCGGAGTTGCCAACGTCGATAGAGGTGATCTTGCCGTCGGTCTTGGTGACGGTGATCTGGACGGTTCCGTAGCGGTAGGGGAAGGCGCCGCTGGTTTTGCTGACGGTGCTGGATGCAGCGCTAGATGACGAGCCCGAGCTGGAGGTTGAACCGGAGGAGCTCGAAGAACTGGACGAGCCGCTGCTTGAGCTAGAGCCAGAACTGCTGGTTCCTGAACCGCTCGAGGTGGTGCCAGACTGGCCGGTGCCGCTTCCCGATGCAGTGCTGCCGGAAGTAGTGCCGGTGGAAGTGGAACCAGAGGTGGTTCCGCCAGAACTTGCAGTGCCGGTGCTGCCTGAGCTGCTTCCGCTGGTCTTGGTGCTGCCACCTGTGGAGGTGCTGCCGGCAGGGTTGCTGGCGGAGGAACTGCTGGTTGCTGGAGTGGAACCGGTAGAACCGCTTGTGTTACCACCGGCGGCGTTGGTGCTTCCGGTCGAGGTGGTTCCAGTGGACGTCGAGGTGCCACCGGCCGGTGCACCGGTGCTAAAGCCGTTGGCGGTAGTCGCCGAGGCGGCGCCTACAGCGTAGGAGACTCCTAGAACACCAAGGCTGGCAATGGTTACTACGTTGCGGGTTACGTTTCTCACCAGGCAAACTCCTCTGCGTGAATTTGGTGCTCCGGGGTGCCGGCACGAAGCAGGCTCTTCTTTACCGAGCGGGTCCAGGCGGCTGGGCCACAGATGAACACATCGCTCTCGCTGATCCAGGGTGCAATCACACTGATGCGGGCGTGGTCCGGAATGTTTTCCGGGTGTGCTGGCATCCAGGAGTTGGCACCACCGCGACCACCCTCCAGCAGGGTCAGCTTGAAGCCGCGACGCTGCGAGAGGTCGGTTAGTTCATCAACTAGAGCGGCATCGTCGGTCTGGCGGGTTCGGTAGATGATGTTGATGTCGCCTGGTCGGGCTGCCATCGACTCGGCCAGCGAACGGATTGGTGGGGCACCGATGCCAGCGCAGATCAGGGTCACCTTTTCGCGGCTGCGACGAGCCTCGGTGAATACACCGTAAGGTCCTTCGAGGACGATGCGGGTTCCAGGCTTGATGGTCTGCAGCAGCGAGGTGTCGTCACCGCGGTTGCCGATGGTGAATCGTACGAAGCGAGAGTTTGGAGCGGCCGACACGGAGAACGGGTGGGCTCTCCACCACTGACCCTTGGTCAGAACGCGGAGGATGAAGAACTGGCCGGCCTCGTAACCCAGCTTTTCCAGGTTCTTTCCGGTGATGTAGATGGAAGTGGCATCGGAGGATTCACGAACGGTCGTCTCAACCTTGAGGCCAAGGCGCAGCGAGAGCACGATTGGCTCCAGGAAGCGGTACCAAACGATGTTGCCTGCCACGAACAGGTAGAGGCTGATCCAGTAGAACATTGCAAACGGCTTGCCGGCGATGTCGCTTCCGGTGGAAATCTGGTGAGGGATTGCCAGGAACACCGATGCGTAAGACAGCAGGTGGATGAGCCACCAAGCTTCGTAGCTGAGGCGCTTGCGGGCAATCTGAATCGAGCTGACCACAACGGCGATCATCAGGATGAGTGCGATGGTTGCCGTGAGCATGTCTGGCACGTTGAAGACCAGGTTGGTTAGCTCGGCCAGGATGGCCTTCTGGTCGAGCATGGCGTAGTTGACCAGCGACGCCAGGAAGTGGGCCACGATCAAGTAAAGGATTGGCTTGCCCAGTTTCTTGTGGGCTTCGGTGGACTTGTCCAGGCCATAAAGGCGGTCTACCCAAGGCACACGGGCGACGAGCAGCATGTGAATGAGTAGGAGGTCGGTGCCAACCAGAGCGGTCAGGCGACTCAGGGCACCAAGTCCAGTGGTCACATCGGTGACCTGCTTGACTCCGCCGTCGATGAGAAACATTGCAAGCACAGCGACCACGCTTGCCCAAGCCACAACCTCAACCAGGTCCTGTCCGCGGCGCACGCGAACGATCTTGCGCTGTCCTAGGCGCACCCTGGTGTTGGGCTGTGCGAAGCGAAAGTTTGCCGTCATGCTTTAAAGACTTCCGCATAACCTTGAGAGTTACCTGAGAGTCGGCTGGGAAATTTGACCAGATTTCGGTGAATTCTTTTCACGCTATTGAATCGTCGCCGAAACAATCCCGCAACAAGCGGCACCTAATTTTTGGTCATGGGAGATTTATTTAGCGGATATCCGGTGGCGGGGCCGGTCAAGCGAGCGGATCGCAAGGCAGGCGTATATCCGCCATTCGACGAGATGTTTGCCGGGCAGGCAAAGGTACGCGGTAACTACAGGCAGATACACCAGGCCTTGGCATCCATGACTCAGGATGAGCTGGTTGGTCGCACCGAAGCACTTGCTAGCTCTTACCTGGCACAGGGCGTGACCTTCGACTTTGCAGGTGAGGAACGCCCCTTCCCGCTGGACGCGGTTCCGCGTGTCATCGATCGTGACGAATGGAGCTACCTCGAGGCCGGCATCAAGCAGCGCGTTAAGGTGCTGGAGGCATTCCTAGCCGATGTCTATGGCCCCGGCAATGCTGTTCGAGACGGTGTGGTTCCAGCTAGCCTGATTGCCACTAGTTCCCACTTCCACCGGGCGGCTGTGGGCATTGATCCAGCCAACGGAGTTCGAATCCAGGTCTCCGGTATTGACCTCATTCGCGATGAGCTAGGTGACTGGCGAGTACTGGAAGACAATGTGCGCGTTCCATCTGGGGTTTCGTATGTGATCTCTAATCGTCGGGTGATGGCACAGACCCTGCCCGAGCTCTTTCAGCAGATGCGCATCCAGCCGGTGGCGGAATACCCGAATCGCCTCCTTGCGGCACTCAGGGCGGCAGCACCATCCGGGGTAACTGAACCCACGGTTGTAGTGCTCACCCCGGGCGTTTACAACAGCGCCTACTTTGAGCACACTCTTCTTGCTCGACTTATGGGTCTCGAGCTCGTGGAGGGACGTGACCTCTACTGCTCGGGAGGCAAGGTCTATATGCGCACAACCAGCGGTCCACGAAGAGTTGACGTGATCTATCGCCGCGTGGATGATGAGTTCCTCGACCCGCTTAGCTTCCGAACCGACTCGGTGCTCGGCCCTCCCGGACTGCTCACCGCGGCCCGCCTGGGAAACGTGACTTTGGCAAATGCGGTGGGAAACGGCGTTGCCGACGACAAGCTGGTCTACACCTATTTGCCGGATTTGACACGCTACTACCTTGGCCAAGAGCCAATCATCCCAAACGTACAGACCTGGCGGCTTGAGGAACCCGAGAGCCTGGCAGAGGTTCTGGATCGCCTCCCTGAACTGGTAGTCAAGCCTGTCGATGGTTCTGGCGGTAAAGGACTTGTGGTTGGGCCAAGTGCATCCAAGAAAGAGCTGGATGATCTTCGCAGGCGGCTCTCAAAGGATCCTCGAGGCTACATTGCGCAACCCGTGGTGCAGTTCTCCACAATCCCCACTCTGGTTACTGACGGGCTCAGACCGCGGCACGCCGACCTGAGACCATTCGCGGTAAACGACGGTAAAGACATCTGGGTCTTGCCGGGTGGCCTTACTCGAGTGGCGCTTCCAGAGGGTGAACTCGTTGTGAATTCATCTCAGGGCGGTGGCTCCAAAGACACCTGGGTGGTTGGTTCGGACAGGGTCACGAGTCGGGAGTACATGCCAACTAACTCGCAGGTTTCGGCGATTGTGGCGGGACAGACCTCAGCTAGCGCGGGATTCCAAACGTCACCTTCGCAGTCATTCAATCCATACCTAAACCAGCAACAGCAGCAACAACAGGGCAACCAAGACACCGTGGTCAAGGGAGAAGAAAATGCTTAGTCGAATTGCAGAGTCTCTGTTTTGGATTGGCCGCTATGTAGAGCGCGCCGATGGCACCGCACGCCTGCTGGATGTTCACCTGCAGCTTCTGCTCGAGGATCCTTGGGTGGATGAAGACACCGCCTGCCGGTCCCTTCTTAAGGTGATTGGATCCAGCACCGAGTTCACGGGCACACTGGACCGCCAGCGATTGATGGCGGCTCTAACCGTGGATCGCTCGGAGCCATCTTCCATTGCATCCTCGCTCGATAACGCCCGTGAGAATGCGCGCAGAGTCCGTGAGATTGTGAGCACCGAACTTTGGGAGTGCCTCAACACCACCAGATCACGCATGCCTCGCAAAGTTGCCCTAGATCGAGCCCACGACTACTTCGGTTGGGTGCGCGAGCGCACGGCTCTGTCGGTTGGAATCGTGGACTCGTCAACGAGCCGAGATGAAGCCTGGACCTTCTTCACACTGGGACGAAGCCTGGAGCGAGTGGACATGACAGCCCGTTTGCTGGCCACCAGTGAACTCACTGCAGCTAGTGGACCGTCGTGGACCACCATTCTGCGTTCCTGCGGTGCCTATGAGGCATACCTGCGCACCTACCGCGGGGTTCCTTCGGCAACTAATGCCGCAGAGTTCCTGCTCCTAGACCGCATCTTCCCCCGCTCTGTCATTTTCTCCATCAGTCGGGCCGAGTCATGCATCGAGGATTTGATTTCGGACAAATCCAGGGTGGGCATCGATGACACTTTGCGGCAACTTAGGCAGTTGCGCAGCAATCTGGAATTCCGAAGTGCCCCCGCCATCCTCGCTAACCTAACGGCCGAGATGCTCTCACTGCAGGACGGCATCAACCAAGTTTCCGAGTCAATCAGCGCAAGGTATTTCCCTGCGAATGCCTTGCCAAGCTGGGTGGGAGAGAACTCATGAGCAGATATCTGGTGAAACACAAGACCGGATTCCGATACTCCGAACCGGTGGTGGCGTCGTACAACGAGGTACGCATGCTGCCGGTTCGGGATAACTCGCAGGTTGTTTTCTCGAGTCAGCTCGAAATCAACCCCAAACCAGCCAGTCACGAGTATTCCGACTACTTCGGCACCAGGGTGGTGATGTTTGAGATTCTCGAGGAGCACAGCGAGCTGGAGATTGTCAGCACCAATCTGGTGGAGCTCAGGGCGGTTCCTCAGGCAGATCGGTCCTTGGGCTGGGCCCAACTGGCAGCTGCCATTGAGCGCAGCCTGGAGTTGAAAGACGCGGCAACGCAGGGCACAAGAACTCAGATTCCAGCTGACCTGACCAAGGCCGCAAAGCGATTGGCCGAGGCCGCCGCCAGCCCTGCAGAAGCCGCCACGGCCATCTGCCGGTTCATCTACTCCAGCATGAAGTATCAGTTTGGAGTCACCGGTGTGCAGTCGAATGCATCGGAGGCCTGGCAGAAGAAGATTGGAGTCTGCCAAGACTTCACGCACCTCGCCATTGGCGCTCTGCGTTCCGTTGGCATACCTGCCAGATACGTAAGTGGCTACCTGCACCCGCAGTTAGAACCACGCATCGGCCAGCCTGTGGAGGGTGAGTCTCACGCCTGGGTGGAGTGGTACGCGGGCGAGTGGGTTCCAAACGACCCTACTAACAACCTCGAGTTCCCTGACCGTCACATAGTTGTTGCGCGCGGCCGCGATTACGATGACGTTCCACCGCTGCGAGGGGTTTACGCGGGTGGTGCCAATTCCGAACTATTCGTGAAGGTTGAAATCACCCGAGAGGCGTAGGGCATTTGCGCTTGCAACTCGCAGTAATCTTTGGGCATGACCTCGCTTCCTATTGCCCGCAGCTTTACCGACACCTACGGCGTTGAAATCAAGTTCTTCGAGTGGCCTGTGCCAGACCCGAAGGCCATCATCCAGCTGGTGCACGGCCTGGGCGAGCACGCCAACCGCTACGAGCACCTCATCAAGGACCTCAACCGCGCCGGCTATCACGTCTACGCCACCGACCACCGCGGCCACGGCCAGACCGGTGTATCGATGCGCAAGGCGGGTCAGATTGAGCGTCAGGGCCAGCTTGGCCCCGGCGGCATGAAGGCAGTCTTCACCGATGAGCTGGAGCTGACCTCCATCATTGAGCGTGAGCAGCCAGACGAACTAATCGTTCTAATGGGTCAGAGCTGGGGTTCGCTAATCATTCAGCGCCTGCTAGACACCGATGCCGACCGCTATGCGGCCGTGGTCCTCACCGCCAGCACCCTGGCAATGCTGGGAACCCTGCCAACCGGTGGCAACGACGCCAAGTTTGTCGAGAAGGGCGACAAGCCTCTCGGTGGCGAATGGCTGAGCCGCAAGCCTGGGGTGGCAGAGCGTTTCCGCACCGATCCACTCAACTTCCCTGAGACCGCCATGCAGGCTTTCGGTCTGCCAAACTGCCTACGTTTGCTCGGCACCCCTAAGAAGGGAATCCCGAGCGACCTACCAATCCTGCAAATGGCCGGGTCGGAGGACCAGCTCGGTGGAGAACGCGGAAACCAGCTGCTGCAGAAGGCCTACATGAAAGCCGGTGTTGATGATGTACAGGTCATCATCTATCACGGCGCTCGCCACGAAGTTTTCCACGAGACCAACTACGACGAGGTGCTAAGCGACCTGCTCGGTTGGTTGGACGGCGAGTTCGCCGACCCGGACGAAGCCGAATAAGCGCTATGGTTCTAGTTCCAGCCCAGGCGGTCGCGCACCACTCGGTATTTGCCGTGGTTATCTTCGGTCGGATCCGCCGCTTCAACTAGTTCCAGAATGCTCCGCGCAGCTGACTCAACATCGCCGGCCAGCGCAGCGGCAATCCTTTCGGCCGGCACCGGATAACGGCGTTCGAACCTGCGGAATCGGTTGAGATTGTCCTCGGTGCTCTCGCTACCCGGCACCGGTGCAACCCAGCTACTAATCAGAGTTAGCAGATTACCCATCAGGTAGCTACGGATCTGTTCACCAGCAATCAACACCTCGCCGCGGCGGAAGCGGCCAACCCCAATCAGGATGTGGCTGAGCAACAGCTCAAGTTCGCTCTGAAGGTTTGCCACGGTGGTGGGCTTGCTAGCTTCGCGAAGTGCATCGACCCGGGCGGTTAACTTTGCCTTGTCGGAGGCCACCGTGGCTGCGTTAACCTTGGCAAGTTCAAGTTCGGAGTCATTGAATACGGCGAACTCTAGGACGTGCCCAAAGTTGTAGACCACTTTCAGGCCGTGAGCGGTCTCTCGCACGGCCCAGGCGATCTCATTCTCCAATGGCAGCCAAGAGAGGTCTTGCCTAAAGGCCTCGCCTTCGCCCTCCTGGGTAATCAGAAAGAAGTCATGATCTGACCACTCGTCAACCCGAGAGGTATCTGAAGTGGAACCTACCAGCACTACTCCGAGCAGTTTGGGGTTGGCGGACACATTAGCGGCAAGGCTGGCACTGAACTCCAGGTACCAGTCCTTGGACCAGTAGTTACTGGCCATCCTGCTTGAGCTCCAGGTTGTGCTTGGCCGCGAACTTGCCTGGGTTAGGTAGGCGGCATGCAGCCACGGCGTCTTCAATCGGGTTCAGCAGTAGGTCGTGGGTGTCCGGGTGCTTCTCCATGTAACGCACCACATAGGAGCAGACTGGCACAACCTTGTCCTTGCCGGCTGCGCGCACCGATGCCAGCGACTCGCGAGTGAGGATGGCGGCCAGGTTCTTGCCCTGGTGGGCCGGGTCTACCTCGGTGTGGACGAAGTGGATTTCGCCGGGGCGTACGCTGTAGTCGGCGTGGCCAACCTTTTCGTCTCCAAGCCAGATTTCGTAGCGGCGTAGCTCGCTGTTGTGAATGACTGTGGGTTCCATGCTGTTAATCTCTCTATGTGAGTCAGAATCAGAGCCAGCCAGATGCTCTCGGCCGGGTGTTCATAGGTAATAACCTTCCCGCCTTGAAGTCTATGCCCGACGGCTGCGCCCAACTTATTTACATCGACCCACCCTTCAACACCGGTCGCGTGCAGCAGCGCGGCACCTCGGTAACCACCCGCACCGACGCCGGTAACCGCGTTGGCTTCAAGGGTCAGCGCTACGAGATTGTGCGCGAGACCGTGCTCAGTTACGACGATGAGTTCGCCGACTACTGGGGCTTCCTGGAACCTCGTTTGGAGGAGGCCTGGCGCTTGCTCTCCGAGACCGGCACTCTCTACCTGCACCTGGATTACCGCGAGGCCCACTACGCCAAGGTGCTGCTCGACGCGCTATTTGGACGCGACTGCTTCCTGAACGAAATCATCTGGGCCTACGACTACGGCGGCAAGGCCAAGAACCGTTGGCCGGCCAAACACGACACCATTTTGGTTTACGTGAAGGACCCTAAGAAGTTCTATTTCAACTCCGATGCAGTTGACCGCGAGCCCTACATGGCGCCCGGTCTGGTTACTCCGGAAAAGGTTGCCAAGGGCAAGCTGCCCACCGATGTCTGGTGGCACACCATAGTGAGCCCAACCGGCAAGGAGAAGACCGGTTACCCAACGCAGAAGCCGCTGGGCATCCTTCGTCGAATCATCCAGGCCTCAAGTGCCGAGGGCGATCTGGTCATGGACTTCTTCGGTGGCTCTGGCACCACTGGCGCGGCCGCCATCGAACTAAACCGACGCTTCGTCCTGATGGATCAGAACCCGGAGGCCATCGCTGTGATGCGGGAACGCTTCGCGGGAGCATCGGTGGACTTCATTGATGGGCCGACCGCCTAGCCGCCTGCTGACTCAAATGAGAAGCGCCCCAGCCAAAACCGGCCGGGGCGCTTCTCTATAACTAACTGATTAGTGCATGTTGGCGGCCTGGGCTGCGCGAGCCTCGGCTGCTTCCTCAACACCACTCTTGGTGCGAAGAGCTACTTCCTTCACAAACCAGGTGAGAACGAAGGCAATTCCAACCACGATGGCGGCGGTACCGAATACGGTGACTGCCGACTCGGCGAAGGCCTGCTTGATTGGGTTTCCCAGCTCAGGGCTGACGTGCTTCAGGAACGACGAGTCGGTGCTGATCATGTCGCCCAGATTGCTGCCCGGCTTGAAGACCTGGTTCTCCGGCTTGGCCATGAGGGCAGGGTTCTTCTGGATGGCGGCGGCAATAGCCTTGCCCATCTCAGGAGCCTTGTCCTTCAGGGTGCTGAAGAGGATGGAGATGAAGACAGCAACACCGGCGGTTCCACCCATCTGGCGGAAGAAGGTTGCAGACGAGGTGGCTACACCAATGTCGCGAGCTTCAACCGAGTTCTGGGCAACCAGGCTCAAGGTCTGCATCAGCTGACCCAGACCGGCACCGAGGATAACCATGCCAATCGAGACCTGCCAGATCTGCCACTCGTAGGTGAGGTTAGCCAGATAGAAGTAGGAGGCGGTCATGAACGCGGTACCCGAGATCATGAACCACTTGTAGCGACCAGTCTTGGAGGTTAGGCGACCGCTCAGGATGGAGGCGGTCATCATTCCCAGAACCATCGGCAGCATCAGCAGGCCGGACTCGGTTGCGGTTGCACCGTAAACGATCTGCAGGATCAGCGGAATGGTCATCATTCCACCAAACATGCCCACACCAACAATGACACCGATGATGGTGCTGAAGCTGAATGCGTTGCTCTTGAATAGGCGGAGCGGTAGGAGGGCATCGGTGCCCATGGAGCGCTCAATCAGGATGAAGGCAACGGTACCGAGAGCACCGATGACGTAGCAGGTCAGCGAGCTAGCCGAACCCCAACCCCAGTCGCGGCCGTTCTCGGCAACAACCAGCAGTGGAACCACGGCGATGATGATGGTGACGGCACCCCACCAGTCGATGCGGCCCTTGACCTTGTGGTGTGGGATGTGCAGGAAGTTGACCACCATGAAGAGGGCAACGATGCCGATTGGCAGGTTGATGAGGAACACCCAGCGCCAGCCGGTGATCCAGAGGATCTGGTCGGCACCAGCGAACAGGCCACCAACCAGTGGGCCAATAACCGAGGAGGTGCCGAAGACGGCCATGAACATACCCATGTAGCGGGCACGGTCGCGCGGAGGAACGATGTCGGCCATCACGGTGAGGGCCAGGGTGAACAGACCACCGGCACCAATACCCTGAACGGCACGCCAAGCGGCTAGCTCGTACATGGAGGTGCTGAACGAAGCGCCCACCGATGCCAGGACGAAGACGCCAATGGCGAAGATGAAGAGGCGGCGACGACCGAAGAGGTCTCCGAGCTTGCCGTAGATAGGGGTGGTGATGGTGGAGGTGATCATGTAGGCGGTGGTTACCCAGGCCTGCACGTCAAGTCCCTTGAGGTCATCGGCGATGGTGCGCATTGCGCTACCAACGATGCTCTGGTCTAGGGATGAAAGGAACATTCCGGACATGAGTCCGAAGAGAACCATCATGATCTGACGGTGGGTCATTACACCGGTTACAGCCGACTCGGCTGCTGCGGCTTTGCGTGCTTCACGTGACACTAGGAGGCACCTTTTCTTTGATTGTTTAGGCTTTACATGTGGATAAGCCCGAATGGACAACTTTGCGACAAACGCTTCTAGTGACAACCATTTGTGTCAGCGTATTATTTCCCGCTACCTCGAGTTTTGCACAAAATGCAACGTTGAGCGCGGCTCCTAGCCCATCTCCAACGATTTCCTCAGTTTCGACTCCATCGGTGACTCCGACCCCTTCGGTCACTGCGAGGCCAACGGCTACTGCCAGTCCTACCGTGACACCAACCGCTTCGGCCTCGGCAACACCCTCAGCATCGCCAACTGCGTCAGCCAGCCCGGCCGGCACCGATGCCGCCGCTTCGCTCTGGGTGGTTGTAAACAAACGCCGTCCGCTCAACCCGCTCAACTATGTGCCGGGCAATCTGGTGACCCCAAAGTTTGAGGATGGCGCGGGTTCCAATGCCAACGGATTCCAGTTGGCCAAACCGGCGGCCAAGGCGCTGAAGCAGATGGCGACCGCCATGAAGGCTGCAGGCTCGGGAACTCTCTTCATGAGCAGTGCCTACCGCTCGTACCAGACCCAGGTTGCTGTGCACGCCAAGGATGTTGCGGCATACGGCCTCGCAGTTGGCGAAAACCTCGCGGCCCGTCCGGGATACAGCGAGCACCAGACCGGCTTAGCGGTTGATCTCTCCGCACTGGGTCAGGGCTGCAATATTCGCGTCTGTTTTTCCACCACCAAGGCTGGCAAGTGGTTAGCCGCCAACTCCTGGCAGTACGGCTTTATCTTGCGCTACCCCGATGGCCAGACTCCAACGACCGGCTACCAGTTTGAGCCCTGGCACTTCCGCTACGTAGGTACCGACCTGAGCACGGCAATGCACAGCGCGGGCGTTACCGTGCTTGAGAAGTACTTCAAACTGCCGGCTGCGCCAGCTTACTAGCTAGGAAAGCAGATAGGCCTTGTCGCCGAATTCGGCGGAGATGCGAAGCTTGCCGCCGAGGGCCTCAACGTAACGCTGCAGGGTTGAGATCTGCGCGCTCGAGATATCCCCTCGCTCAAGCTTTGAAATCATGGCCTGACTCACATTAATTTCCTTGGCCAGCTCAACCTGGGTGTACTCGCAGGAGGTGCGGAGTTCCTTCAGGTTGTAACCACGGATGCGGGCATACTGCGCCTCGACCGCAGCGGCGAGAACCTCCGGTGGGATTGGCCTTTCAGCTTTCATCTGTTCCCAAGAAATGGTCCTAGTCATCTTTCTCTCCCTCTAAATACAAGGCAAACCTTGCCTCTGCCAATGGAATGTTCTTGCGGTACCAGCGCACATAATCGTTGGACTTGTCGCCTCCAACCAGGAGCACAGCTTGTCTCTTGGCATCGAATACGAAGAGAACGCGGATCTCAGTTGAACCCGAAGAACCTGGCCTTAGTTCCTTCATGTTGTGGATGGTTGATCCAGCGATTGAGTCAACTAAGGGTCTTCCGAGTTTTGGCCCTATGTCCCGGAGG
>JAGWUG010000008.1 GCA_028868555.1 Actinomycetales bacterium
TTCCTCGTCGTCGTCGTAGTCGGCATCGATGTTTAGACCGAAGCCCTCGAACAGCTCTCGCTCCTCGTCCTCCGGCGAAACGACCTCGATCTTGTAGCCGAGCTCCTCGCCGAGGATCTGGAAGGTATCTTCATCCAGCGACTGGGTGGCAGTTGCCATCTGGCCGAGGTGGAATAGCACGGTGATCAGCTGACCGGCATTTGCCTCAATCTTGTCGGCGAAGTCCTGAATGGAGGCACCACGGCGAAGGCGAAGAACGGTGTTGCCGTCGCCGCGTGGAACTAGAGCGCCACCGAGGCTCGGAGCATTGGTACGTGCTTCGTACTCTTCGCGCTTCGCGCGCTTGGACTTACGAGCCTTGGACTGGCCACGTGCGCCACCCTTACCGAATGCACCAGCAGTACCGGAAGCGTTACCGCGTCCGCGAGCTGGACCGCCACCTGGAGCGCCACCCGGACGAGTGAAGCCACCCGCACCTGGAGCGCCGCCACCTGGGCGGGCAAAGCCTGCGCCAGGAGCGCCGGCTGGACGTGCGAAACCTGCACCTGGGGCACCCGCTGGACGTGGTCCACCTGGACGAGCTGCGCCACCCGCGGCACCGGCTGGACGTGGTCCGCCTGGACGCTGACCCTGGCCAGGTCCTCCAGGGCGCTGGCCCGGACGGCCCATGCCCTGGGAAGGTGCAAATGGGTTGTTGCCAGGGCGCGAAACTGGGCGAGGAATGCCCATGCCCTGAGCCGAAGCGAAGGGGTTGTTACCCGGACGTGGAATGCCCATGCCGCCAGGGGTTGGAGGCTTTGGAGCGCCGCCCTCTGCCTCTGGAGCCGCTGGAGCCGCCGCCGCAGGGGCCGCAGGTGCTGCTGGAGCTGGAGTGGAAGGAGCTGGTGCGGTTGGAGCTGCTGCCTTTGGAGCAGCGGGTGCCGCTGGGGCAGGTGCCGCTGGTGCTGCCTGAGCAGCTGGCGCTGCCGGGGCTGGAGCCGCGCCGGTCGGAGTAGGCGCAGAAGGACTGGCTGCAGGTGCTGCCGCTGCAGGCGCTGGTGCGCTAGCGGTCTTTGCCGCTGCGGCTGCTCCTGGGAATGCGTCGCGGAGCTTCTTAGCTACCGGTGGTGCAATGGTGGACGAGCCCGACTTAACGAACTCTCCCAAATCTGCAAGTTTGGCCAGGGCATCCTTGGTATCAATTCCAAGTTCCTTGGCAATGTCGTAAACGCGTGGTAATGCCACTTAAGTTTTCTCCTGTCTGGGGCCTACCCAGACAGGGCAGGCCATTAAAGCTTTGAGGTACTCATTTCGAGTTACTCATTAGTTGGCCAACATCTTTTCCGCCTCTTCAACGAATTCTGAAACCGCGTCCACTCTGAGCTCTCCGGTAGTTCTTAGCGCCCTACCAAAGGCTTTGCGCTCGATTGCGAGCTTGAGGCAGCTACTGCTGATGTGCATTCTCGCGCCTCTGCCAGCGAGTTTAGATTGAGGATCGGGTGTTAGATTTCCCGAAATTACAACCACCCGAAGCAGGTTATTAGCGCGCTGTTTGCACCCAACGCAGGTTCGTACTGGTTCCATTCTAACCGCTAATGCCCTTGGGCGACTAGACCGGAAGGTGCTAGCCCTCGAGGATGGAGTCAGGCTGGACGTCGATCTTGGCGCCGGTGAGACGGGCAGCCAGACGCACGTTCTGACCTTCCTTACCGATGGCAAGCGACAGCTGGAAGTCTGGCACGAGCGCGCGAACGTGCTTTGTGGTGGCATCCAACATGAAGCAGCTAGAGACCTTAGCTGGGCTCAGCGCGTGAGCCACAAACTCTGGCAGGTCCTCGGAGAAGTCAACAATGTCAATCTTCTCGTCGTTGAGCTCGGCACCAACCGCGCGAACGCGCTGTCCCAATTCACCGATGCACGAACCCTTGGCGTTGACGCCAGGCTTGGTGGCGCGAACCGCGATCTTGGTGCGGTGGCCGGCCTCACGGGCAACCTGAACAATCTCAACGTCGCCGTTGGCAATCTCAGGGACCTCGAAGGCGAAAAGCTTGCGAACCAGCGATGGGTGGCTGCGGGAAACGGTTACCTGAGCGCCGCCGCGAGTGCCGCGAGCAACCTTGGTGACGTAGAAACGGTAGCGCTTGCCGTGGCTGTAGTCCTCGCCCGGCACCTGCTCGCTGTCAGGCAGCATTGCCTCAACGGTTCCCAGGTTTACGTAGACGAGGTAAGGCTTTGGACCCTGCTCGATGACACCGGTGACGATGTCCTCTTCCTTGCCCTGGAATTCACCGAAGACGGCGTCGTCGTTGAGCTCGCGCAGGCGCTGAGCAATAACCTGCTTGGCCGAGTAGGCGGCGATGCGGCCAAAGTTCTCAGGAGTGGCGTCGGTCTCTTCGCCGGTCTGCTCGCCGTCTTCGTCCAAAACAGGAACCAGAATGCTGACCTTGCCGGTCTTCTGGTCGAGTACGGCACGGGCAGGATCGTGGTTTCCAACTGCGCGGTGGAAGGCGGCTACGACGGCCTCTTCAATAATCTGAACGAGTTCCTTGAAGGGAATCTCACGCTCGGCTTCGACTTGCTTCAACAATCTCAGGTCGATATCCATGGTGGTGCCTTCCGTTACTTCAGTTCTGACACTGCAGAGTTTACCGCCACAGAGCGACGCTCGCCCGTGCGTCGGTTCCAAACGTCCACTTCACCGTTCTCCAGGCCCTTGCCCACGATGACGATATTTGGCACACCGATGAGCTCGGCATCGCCAAACTTCACGCCAGGACTGACCTTTGGACGGTCATCCAGCATGACGGTCTTGCCTGCTGCCTCAAACTCCGATGCCAGCTTCTCGGCGGCCTCGAATACCGAGTCGTCCTTGCCAGCGGCAACGATGTATACATCGGCAGGCGACACTGCCTCTGGCCAGATCAGGCCCTTGTCGTCACGGTTGGCCTCGGCCAGAACCGCGACCAAACGGGTGACACCGATTCCGTAAGAACCCATGGTTACAACCTGAAGCTTGCCGTTCTCGTCAAGCACTCGGAGGTCAAGCGCCTCGGCGTACTTGCGTCCCAGCTGGAAGACGTGACCGATCTCAATTCCGCGAGCCAGCTCGAGCGCACCCGAGCCGTCTGGAGCCAGGTCGCCGGCGCGAACCTCAGCGATGTCGGCGATGCCGTCGGCGTTGAAGTCGCGGCCCTTGACCAGCTCAAAGATGTGCTTGTCGGCCTGGTTGGATCCGGAGATCCACTGGGTGCCGTCAACCACGCGAGGGTCAAGCAGGTAGCGAATCTTGGTGCTGCCCTCGAGGCCGAGAACCTGTGAAACCGAACCGTCGGCGTTCAGCGAAACCGGACCGATGTAGCCCTTGACCAGTCCAGGGTTGGCGGCGAAGTCGGCCTCCGTGGCTGGTTCCACCTCGTTCGGACCGAATGCAGCCTCGGCACGCTTGGCGTCAACCTCGCGGTCGCCAGGTACACCAACAGCCACTAGCTCGCGCTTGCCCTCTGGGCTAACCAGGGCCAGCACCACGTTCTTCAGGGTGTCGGCCGCGGTCCAGGCGCGGTCACTGCGGGCAAAGTGCGCGTTCGCGTGATCAACCAGGGTGGCGATGGTTGCGGTTCCAGGGGTGGCGTTCACCACGGCGGCTGGAAGGCCATCGGTGCTGGTGGCGGCAGGAGCAACGGTCTTCACTGCCTCAACGTTTGCGGCGTAACCGCCAGGCGAGCGCACGAAGGTGTCCTCGCCAATCTCACTAGGGCTGAGGAATTCCTCCGATGCGCTACCGCCCATTGCGCCCGCGTCTGCCTTGACGATTACGTAGTCAACGCCGAGGCGGGTGAAGATGCGCTCGTAGGCATCGCGCTGCGCCTGGTAGGCCTTAGCCAGACCCTCGTCGGTGAGGTCAAAGCTGTAGGCGTCCTTCATCACGAATTCGCGACCGCGGAGCAGACCGGCGCGAGGACGTGCCTCGTCGCGGTACTTGTTCTGGATCTGATACAGGCAGACCGGCAGGTCCTTGTACGACGAGTAGAGGTCCTTCACCAGGAGGGTGAACATTTCCTCGTGGGTTGGCGCCAGCAGGTAGTCGGCCTTCTTACGGTCCTGGAGACGGAAAAGGTTGTCGCCGTACTCGGTCCAGCGGTTGGTTGCCTCATAAGGTTCGCGTGGCAGCAGCGCTGGGAAGAAGACTTCCTGGGCGCCGGCGTTGGCCATTTCCTCGCGGACGACCTTCTCGATCTTGGCCTTCACCAGCAAGCCGAGCGGCAGCCAGGTGTAGACACCGGGGGCAGCACGACGGATGTAACCGGCGCGTAGCAGCAGCTTGTGGCTGGCTACTTCGGCCTCGGCTGGGTCTTCGCGCAGAGTGCGCAGGAACAGGCTTGAAAGACGTGTTGGCATGCCTTCTAGCCTACCGTTTGGGCAGGAACGAAGACGCCTAGGGGCGGTTGACTACAGCAGACCTACTTGGCAACCACCACGGTTGGACTGCCCACTAGGGCTGGGTCCATGGTGGCCGCAATGCGGTTGGCTTCCTCAATGAGGGTGGCCACAATCTCGCTCTCAGGAACGGTCTTGACAACCTCGCCCTTCACAAAGATCTGACCCTTGCCGTTGCCGGAGGCAACACCCAGGTCTGCCTCGCGAGCCTCACCAGGACCGTTCACAACACAGCCCATTACGGCCACGCGAAGTGGCACGGTGAGCTTCTCCAGACCAGCGGTTACATCGTTTGCCAGCTGGTAAACGTCTACCTGGGCGCGACCACAGGATGGGCAGGAAACAATCTCGAGCTTGCGAGGGCGAAGGTTTAGGCTCTCCAGGATCTGACTACCAACCTTGATTTCCTCAACCGGTGGGGCCGAGAGCGAAACGCGAATGGTGTCACCGATGCCCTTAGCCAGCAAGGCTCCAAAGGCAACCGAGGACTTGATAGTTCCCTGGAAAGCTGGTCCGGCCTCAGTTACTCCGAGGTGTAGTGGCCAGTCTCCACGTTCGGCGAGCATCTCGTAGGCCTTCACCATGACAACAGGGTCGTTGTGCTTGACCGAAATCTTGAAGTCGTGGAAGTCGTGCTCCTCGAACAGGCTCGCCTCCCAGACTGCGCTCTCAACTAGCGCCTCCGGGGTTGCCTTGCCGTACTTCTGGAGTAGGCGAGGGTCAAGCGAACCAGCGTTGACACCGATGCGGATCGAGACGCCTGCGTCCTTAGCGGCCTTGGCAATCTCCCCTACCTTGTCATCGAACTGGCGGATGTTGCCTGGGTTTACACGCACAGCGCCACAACCGGCATCGATGGCCTGGAAAACGTACTTTGGCTGGAAGTGGATGTCCGCAATCACCGGAATCTGAGAGCGCTTGGCGATGATACGAAGAACATCTGCATCGTCCTGGCTTGGGCAGGCAACGCGAACGATGTCACAGCCCGAGGCGGTGAGTTCGGCAATCTGCTGCAGGGTGCCATTGATGTCGGTGGTCTTGGTGGTGGTCATAGACTGCACCGATACTGGGGCGTCACCACCGACGGCAACCTTGCCAACCATGATCTTGCGAGTCTTGCGACGCGGCGAAAGCACCGGAGGTGGGGTCTTGATTGGTCCCAGATTTACCGCTGGCATTTGACTCTCGCTTTCAGTGAAAACAGCCTAGTGAAGCCTAACCCAGAGACACTGGGTTGATTACGTCCGACAGGATTACCAGTGCGCTAACGCCCATGAGAACCACCCACATGGCCATGGTGAAGGGAACCAGTTTTGCCGTGTCCAGAGGTCCTGGATCGCGCTTCCAAACAATCTTGGAGAAGCTTCGCTTTACGAATTCAATCAGCGCATTCAACACATGACCGCCATCGAGTGGGAGCAGCGGGATGAGGTTGAAAACAAAGAGCGCGTAGTTGAGCGAGCCCAGAATCAGGAACCAGACCGAGATCTTGCCGGGGATGTCGAGGTTGTTGTTCTCGGCGATAGTCCCGGAGATGTTGCCGATTCCCAAAACCGAAACTGGGCCGGTTGCCGAACGCTTGCCACCGGTGAAGGTGGAGTAGGCCAGCTCACCAATCTGCCGTGGAAGGTCAACCACCATGGCTGCAGTCTGACCAATGGCCATGGCCGAGTATCGAAGGGAATGGTCAAGTGGGTACGGGGCCCGAACGTAGTTCAGCTGAACACCAACCACTCCGCGCTGGATCATCTTGAGGCTGCCGTCCTTGTTTGTGGCGGCACCCCCAGTGAGTTCGTCGATTGCCGGACGTGACATGACTGCAGGGTGAACGGTTACATCCACGCTCTTGCCGGCGCGCAGAACCTGGAAGTGCAGAGTGCTCACGCGCTGCACCAGCAGCGCCTGAACCGGAGCCCAGGTGTTGATCTCCGTGCCATTGACTGCTGTAACCACATCGCCAGCCTGGAGACCCGCGAGTTTACCTGGCGACTCAACATCGGTGGCGGTACAAGCCTGGGTGTAGTCGGCCGGAACGCAGGCAGAGACCGCGTCAATCTTGGTGCCGGTCTGGTAGCTGCCGAAGGCACTCAACGCCAGAACCACAAAGACGGTACCCAGGATGAGGTTCATGATTGGACCGCCGAGCATGATGGTGATGCGGCGTGGGATGGACAGGCGGTGGAAGGCCTGGGCTTCGTTGTAGTGACCATCCTGGGCAATTTGCTGGCGGCGAGCCGACTCAACCCAGCGGCGAAGCCAGGTGCTGGCACCAACCTTTTTACCCGGGTTGATGACACCCTTTGGGAACATGCCAGCGATTGAGATATAACCGCCCAGGGGAAGCAGTTTGATGCCGTACTCGGTGCCGCCACGAGTGGCCGACCAGATGGTTGGACCGAAGCCAATCATGTACTTGGAGACCCGAGCGCCAAACAGTTTGGCGGGAAGCAGGTGGCCTAGCTCATGCAGGCCGATGGAAACCCCAATACCCACTAGAAATACCAGGACGCCGGTTAGATAAGCCAAGATGCCGTTCACGCTTTTACCCTAAATCCTGTTGCAGACATTTTCGTGGTGAGTTTCCCGTAGTTACTAACAGGTAACCAAATTAACAAGCCCGGGCGATGATTCCATCCGCGCGGTCGCGGGCCCACTTCTCGGCGGCCAGAACTCCCTCGAGAGTCAGCTCGCGCTCGGCATCGTGGCTGGTGACCACGCGATCAATCAGGTCAACAATCTGGTTGAAACCAATCTGGCCGCGGTGGAAGGCCTCGACCGCCTGCTCGTTGGCCGCGTTATAGACGGCCGGGTAGGTTAGGCCGGCGGTTCCCACCTGACGCGCCAGAGCAACGCTGCGGAAGACCTGTTCGTTCAGCGGCTCGAAGGTCCAGGTGGCAGCCTTGGTCCAGTCGCAGGCAGGGGCCACGTTTGCAACGCGATCCGGCCAGCTCATACCCAGCGCAATTGGTAGCTTCATATTTGGTGGCGAGCACTGCGCCAGCACCGAGCCGTCGATGAACTCGACCATGGAGTGAACGACCGACTGGGGGTGCACTGTGACATCGATGCGGTCAAAAGGAATGTCAAAGAGTAGGTGCGCCTCAATGACCTCGAGACCCTTGTTCACCAGGGTGGCCGAATTGGTGGTGACCACTTTTCCCATCACCCAGGTTGGGTGCGCCAGAGCCTGCTCCGGGGTGACGTCCTGCAGCTGCTCGCGGGTCCAGCCGCGGAACGGGCCACCAGAGGCGGTGAGAATGAGTTTTCTAACCTCCGATGCCTTACCGCCAAGCAGGCACTGGGCAAGCGCGGAGTGTTCGGAGTCGACCGGGACAATCTGACCGGGTGCGGCGGCATCGGTGACCAGACGACCACCAACAATTAGAGATTCTTTGTTGGCTAGAGCCAGGGTCTTGCCGGTTGCCAGGGTGGCCAGGGTTGGTGCCAGACCGATTGATCCGGTGATGCCATTTACGACAACATCTGCCTCGGTGGAATTGACCAGTTCTGTGGCAGCGGCGGCACCGAGAACGGCCTTTTCCCCTGGAACGTTGAAAGCTTTTCGCTGCTGCTCAAGGAGCTCTGCGTTGGTTCCGGCAGCGAGTCCAACCACCTGGAATAGGCCGGGATTTTCGCCGATGACCTCTAGGGCCTGAGTGCCGATTGAACCCGTTGAACCGAGGATTATGACGCGACGCATTTGTCCATTCTCCCACCCCCTTAAAAGTTGTTGTTAATTCGCCCAAATTCCGCTGTCGTTCGCATCCAAACGGCTTGTCAACTCCCCCATCGGCCTTAGGATTTAAGGTATGACTGAGTTCACCATCGCGCAGGAGCGCAAAGTCGTTACTTCAATCCCTGGCCCAAAGTCCAAGGAACTCCACGAGCGTCGTCGGAAGGCCGTTTCTAACGGTGTCGGCGCAGCTCTTCCGGTGTACATCGAGAAGGCCAACGGAGCCATCCTGGTTGACGTTGACGGAAACCAATTCATCGATCTCGGTTCGGGCATCGGTGTGGTTTCTATTGGCCACACCAACCAGGGCGTTATTGATGCGGTTTCGCACCAGGTAGCTCAGCTCACCCACACTCTCTTCACCGTGACCCCGTACGAGCAGTACGTTGAGGTTTGCGAGCTGCTGAACAAGCACACTCCGGGTAACTTCGAGAAGCGCTCGGCGCTGTTCAACTCGGGTTCGGAGGCAGTGGAGAACGCCGTCAAGTTTGCTCGCAAGTTCACTCGCAAGCCAGCAATCGCGGTCTTCGACCACGGCTACCACGGTCGCACCAACCTGACCATGGCCATGAACTTCAAGGCCGCTCCTTACGCCAACGGCTTCGGCCCGCTGGCCAGCAGCGTCTATCACGTGCCAATGTCCTACCCGTTCCGCGACCCAGAGGGCATGACCGGCGAGCAGGCCGCAGAGCGTGCCATCGTTTACATGGAGAAGCACATCGGTGCCGAGGACCTGGCCGCCATTGTGATTGAGCCGGTTCAGGGCGAGGGTGGTTTCATCACCCCGGCCCCAGGCTTCCTCACCGCAATCACCAAGTGGGCCAAGGCCAACGGCGTTCTGATCGTTGCCGACGAGGTTCAGGCCGGCGTTGCTCGTACCGGTCAGTGGTTCGCTTCCGAGTTTGAAGCCGGCTTTGAGCCAGACCTCTTCACCATCGCCAAGGGAATCGCGGGCGGTATGGTCATCTCGGCCGTAACCGGTCGCGCCGACATCATGGATGCAGCCCACCCAGGCGGCATCGGTGGCACCTTCGGTGGTAACCCAGTTTCCGCAGCTGCTGCGGTCTCCGTTCTGAAGCAGATCGAGGCCGGCGGCGTGCTTGAGGCAGCTCAGCGCATCGAGGCCACCCTGATGCCACGCCTGCTCGAGCTGAAGGCAAAGTACCCGGTTGTGGGCGATGTCCGCGGCCGTGGCGCCATGATTGCCATCGAGTTCGTTGAGGCCGGTAGCAAGAAGCCGAACAAGGAAATCACCGACAAGCTGATTGCCCACTGCCACCAGAACGGTGTGCTGGTGCTGAATGCCGGTATCCACTACAACACCCTGCGCTTCCTGCCACCTCTGGTAATCACCGATGAGCTTCTCAACGACGCCATCGATGTTCTGGAGGCCGGAATCAAGGCCCACAGCTAGGCCAGGTTCTATAGACCAAAGGTGAAAGCCCCGACCAGTGGTCGGGGCTTTCGCAATTCCTGAGACTTAGGAAACGCCTAGGGCGTGTCTACTTCAGAGTGTTCAGTCGCTTCTGGCGAATGTTGGACGCCACCTGGGTTCCGATGACAATCACAAGTGCGAGCAGGAACACCATGCTGGCAATCACGTTGACCTCTGCCGGTACACCCTTGGCAGCGGCCACGTAAATGAACATCGGGAAGGTAACAAGCGCGCCACCGGCGTTGAAGTAGGTGATGATGAAGTCATCGAACGAGAGCACAAACGAGAGCAGCGCACCCGAGACAATGCCCGGCAGTAGTAGCGGGAAGGTGATTCGCCAGAACACCTGACGCGGGCTCGCGTAGAGGTCCGCTCCGGCCTCTTCCAGAACTGGGTCCAGGGTCTGCACGCGGGCCTTCACGGTTACCACCACAAACGAGAGGCAGAACATGATGTGCGCGAGAATCACGGTGAGGTAGCCCTGGCCGAAGTTCAGGTTGAAGAACAAAGCCGCAAGTCCAGCACCCATGACAACCTCTGGTGTGGCCATCGGAAGGAAGAGCGAAAGAGAAACCAGGCTTCGGCCCTTGAAGCTGTAGCGCACCAGGGCAATGGCAACCGCGGTTCCAAGCACGGTTGCCACCAGGGTGGAAACGGTGCTGATCAGCAGTGAGGTGCCCACCGATGCACAGACATCGGGGCGGGCGCAGACGTTCATCCACTTGTCCAGCGTGAAGCCCTGCCAGATGGTGTTGGTGCGACCCTGCGAGTCATTGAACGAAAACGCGATGGTGTAGACGATTGGGATCAGCAGGTAGACCAGCGCAATGACCGAGTAAAGCGGAAGCGCGAAGCGACCGAGGCGGAGCTTTTTCACAGCAGGTCCTCCGTTCCAGTGCGCTTCACATAGATTCCTACGATGATCAAGATCACGGCCATGAGGACCGCAGAGAGCGCCGATGCAGCCGGGTAGTCGCTGTTCTGCAGGTAGTCGGCCTGGACCATGTTTCCAATCATCGAGGTGTCCGAGGCGCCAAGGAAGTCACGGCTCGCGTTCACGTAGTCGCCGGTGATTGGAATGAAGGTGAGCAGGGTTCCGGAAATGACGCCAGGCATGGTCAGCGGCAGGGTTACCCTGCGGAATACCGCAGCCGGAGTGGCGTAGAGGTCGCCCGCGGCTTCGAGAAGGCGCAGGTCTAGACGCTCCAGCGAGGTGTAAAGCGGCAGTGTCATGAACGGAATGAAGTTGTAGACCAGACCCCAGACCACTGCGCCTGGAGTGCCAAGGAAGTGGAATGTGGTGTCGAGGTGGAAGAGGTTGCGCACGAAGGTCATGGCAGGCGCGTTGTCCGCGAAGAGCTGCTTCCAAGCGATGGTGCGGAGCAGGAAGGAGATGAAGAACGGCGCAATCACCAGGGTGAGAGTCAGCTTTTGGATTAGCGGGCGGGTGCGCAGGCGGATGCCAACGAAGTAGGCCAAGGGGTAGCTGATCAGCAGCGCGATGACTGTTGCCGCAAAGGCGTAAAGGAACGAGCGGCCAATCTGCGGCAGGTAATCCACCACAACGTGCTGGTAGGCCGATAGGTCAAAGCCGTAGTTGTAGATTCCGTAGGCGCCTGATGGGTCGGGAGTCATCACCGAGGTGATGAGGAGCGAAACCAGCGGCACCATGAAGAACATGGCTAGGTAGAGCAGACCCGGTAGCAGAAGCACCCAGACGAAGCGACCCGACTTTAGTGCAGATGCAGCCTGTGGCTTTGGAGCCGCGGAGGAGAAACCGGCCAGAGCCACCGCTACTCCTCGTCGCCTACCGGAAGGTCCTGCAGGCCAAAGGCGTGCTCAACCTTGAACGAGATCCAAACCTGCTCGCCCAACTCGATTACCGGAGAGATTCCGATGTTCTGAGCGAAGACGGTGATGTGGCCCACGTTTGGGATGTCAATCAGGTACTGGTTGCTAACACCGGTAAAGCGAATGTCCTTGATGGTTCCAGGGCCAAGAATGTTCAAGGCGCTGTTGGCAGTTGGTGCCGAGCGGTGGAACTCAACCTTTTCAGGACGAACACCGATGGCAATCTTGCCCTGCTGCTTCTCAGCACGAGCCTTAGGAACCGAGATGCGGTTTCCGGCAACCTGAATGCTCAGGCTGTCGGCGCTGGAATCTGCTACTTCACCGACGAAGAGGTTGGACTGGCCGAGGAACTTGGAGACAAAGGCTGTCTTCGGACGCTCGTAGAGCGACTCCGGGGCACCCATCTGCTCGATGCGGCCGCGGTTCATGACCGCAACAGTGTCGGCCATGTCCATGGCTTCTTCCTGGTCGTGGGTCACGTGCAGGAAGGTGAGGCCAACTTCCATCTGGATGGCTTTGAGCTCGATCTGCATCTGGCGACGCAGCTTGAGGTCTAGTGCGCCCAGTGGCTCGTCTAGGAGGAGAAGCGATGGGCGGTTTACCAGTGCGCGGGCGAGGGCCACACGCTGCTGCTGTCCACCGGAAAGCTGCATCGGACGGCGCTCTCCAATGTGACCCAGCTCAACCATCTCCAGTGCCGCAGCGGCCTTAGCCAAAGGGTCGGAGACGTTCTTGCGGCGAAGACCGAAGGCAACGTTCTCCAGGATAGACATGTGTGGGAACAGCGCGTACGACTGGAAAACGGTGTTTACCGGACGCTCGTGAGGCTTGGTAAAGGTCACATCCTCGCCACCGATGAGCACCTGGCCCTGAGTCGGCTGATCGAGTCCCGCAATGATGCGAAGGGT
>JAGWUG010000204.1 GCA_028868555.1 Actinomycetales bacterium
AGCGCGCCATTGATCTTGCAGTAGGGGGTGCGAGCGTATCCTGCGATGATTGCCGACATGGTGGCTCCTTAGTTCTTCAGCTGGGATGCGACTCGGAATGGTGCGCCGGTGCGCTCGGTGATTTCGGCCACGGTGTGACCGGGTGCCACCTGGGTCAGCGTCAGCCCCGACTCATCCACGTCGAAAACCGCGACATCGGTGATGATTCGGTCAACGCAGCGCTGGCCAGTCAGCGGCAGGCTGCAGTGGGGAACAATCTTGGGGCTGCCATCCTTGGCGTTGTGCTCCGAGAGCACGATTACGCGCGGGGTGCCGGCAACCAAATCCATGGCTCCACCCATGCCCTTCACCAGCTTGCCCGGGATGGTCCAGTTGGCCAGGTCGCCGTGCTCGGAAACCTCCATCGCGCCCAGGATTGCCAGCTTCACGTGCCCGCCGCGGATCATTCCAAAGGACGTCGCCGAGTCGAAGATCGAACCACCCGGCAGGATGGTGACGGTCTGTTTTCCGGCGTTGATTAGATCGGCATCTTCATCGCCTTCCAGCGGGAATGGACCCATTCCAAGCAGGCCGTTTTCGCTCTGCAGGGTTACGTTCACACCTTCTGGGATGTGGTTGGCGACCAGTGTTGGAATGCCGATTCCCAGGTTCACGTAGTCGCCGTCGCTGAGTTCTGTGGCTGCGATTGCAGCCATCTCATCACGGGTCCAAGCCATTTCAGTTGCCTCCCGAAGTCTGCTCGGTGCGCGGCCGCACTGTTCGCTGCTCGATTGGTTTTTCTCGGGGCAGGCTTCGCACCAAACCCTGCACGAAAATGCCCGGGGTAACCACGATGTTTGGGTCGATGAAATCCTCGGTGATTTCTTCCACTTCAGCCACGGTGAAGCGGCCGCTCTGTGCCACCAGCGGGTTAAAGTTGCGGGCGGTGTAGCGGTAGATCAGGTTGCCGGCGCGGTCGCTCTGGTAGGCGTGCACTAGCCCGATGTCGGCCACAATTCCGCGCTCCAGAATGTAGGTTTCGCCGTCGAATACCTCGTGTGCCTTGCCCTCGGCAACCGGGGTGCCCACGCCAGTCTTGGTGTAGAAACCGGGGATGCCAGCGCCACCGGCACGCAGGCGTTCGGCCAGGGTGCCCTGCGGAGTGAACTCAACCTCCAGTGCGCCATCCAAAAATTGCTGCGCAAACAACTTGTTCTCGCCCACATAGCTAGCGATCACCTTGGCCACCTGGTTGTTCTCGATAAGGATTCCCAGCCCCTGACCGTCCACACCCATGTTGTTGCTGACGATGGTCAGGTTTTTCACGCCGGAATCGCGCACCACTTCGATCAGGTCGAACGGGTTGCCGCTGAGGCCGAAGCCACCAACGGCTATGGTCTGGCCATCGCGCAACTGACTGGCCAACGCTTCGCGCGCACTGTCATAAATCTTGGGCATCTATTACCTTTCTAAATCCCTAGATCACACCGAAGCCAGGCAGCACCGAGGACCAACCGCCATCAACCATCAGGTTGGTGCCGGTCACGTATGAGGCTTCGTCACTGGCCAGAAAAAGTACGCAGCTGATGACCTCGGCCGGAGTGCCGATGCGCTGCAGCGGAATCGCGCGCTGAATGTTTTTCATCGGGTGGTCATCGGCCAGAAGGTCACCCTCGGTGGCAGGGGTTCTGATCATTCCCGGGCTGACGCAGTTGACGCGGATGCCGTGCAGCGCGCCCTCGCCAGCCAGCTGCTTGGTCATCGCAATGATGCCACCCTTGGTGGCGCTGTGGGCTAGTCGGGTGTTGGTCATCGAGCCACTGACGCCGGCCGTAGAACCAACTAAAACTACGCTGCCCTTTGCTTTGGCCAGGTGCGGCCATGCATGCTTCACGGGCAGGAAAACCAGGTCAAGTTCGTGCTTCAAGACCCAATCCCATTCGTCCAGAGTTGTCTTTTCGATGGGGTTGAACTTGGTCGCTCCGGCGTTGGCGTAAAGCACATCGATTCCGCCCAGTTCGTCGGCAGCCTTCGAAATCCAGTCGGTCACCGAGGCTTCGTCGGTGAGGTCCACCGAGTTGCCGATGTGGATGCGTCCGCCGGCGTTGGCAACCAGAGCGGCGGTTTCGGAGTTGTTGGCGGCACTGATGTCTGCGCCCGCGATGATTGCCCCCTCGGTGGCAAAGCGCAGCGCGGCCTGTCTTCCCAGTCCGCTACCGGAACCGGTTATGAAGACAACCTTGTCTTTGAACCGCTGCAATCGATCCCAACCTTCGCTAGAGCATTAAGTCTGTGGCTTTTTGGTTGCCAGCAGAAATAGCCTTGGCGGATAACTCTTTTTGCGTAAGTTATGGAACGGTTTTTAGGGCTCTGGTTGGTGGCTAGAATTGAGGCGGACTCCCCGTGCGGCGTCACCTCGGCCAACTCCCCCAGGATCGAAAGATAGCAAGGGTAACTGGGCTCT
>JAGWUG010000205.1 GCA_028868555.1 Actinomycetales bacterium
TCCGACGGACTGGTTCCAGTGGTGCGCCACCTGGCCGGCGAGGGCGTTGGCTTCTATGAGATCTGGAACACCGGGGCCATGCCGGCGCCGGTTGCCGCCGATGAAGCCGAGCCAACCCAGCGTGACCTGACGGTTCCGCCTAGCCCGAACGGCACCAAGATTCGCATCAACGAGTTCTTCCCGGGTCACCTCGACTCCCGCGACCTGCAGTCGCCAATCCACCGCACCGAGAGCATCGACTACGGCATTGTGCTTGAGGGCGAGGTCGTGCTGGTGCTGGATGACAGCGAGGTAACCCTCAAGGCCGGCGATGTTGTGGTTCAGCGCGGCACCAGTCACGCCTGGGCCAACCGCAGCGACAAGATTGCCCGCATGGCCTTCATTCTGGTTGACGGCACTTTCACGCCAGAACTGGCGGCCACTCTGCCAGCGGACACGCACATCACCCGCAAGGGACCAGACGACAACGGAGACCGCTAAATGCACTTCGATCACGTTGGACTGAGCGTCAACGACCTGGACGGCATGGCGGAGTGGTACGCCAACGCCTTTGGCTGGAAGATCACCGTGGGCTTTGAAGTTCCACCCATTCAGCTCACCGGCAAGTTTGTGGTTGGCGAGGACGGCGTTGCAATCGAGCTCCTCAAGCGCGAGGGTTCGGTTCGCCCGGTTAGCTTTGACTCGGTTCCGACCATGGCCGGAAACCAGGGCTACGGTCATATTGCCCTGCGCGTGGCAGATGTTGACGCGCTTCACGACCGCCTGGTAAGCCTGGGCGCCACCAGCATCATGAGTCCGCGCCCCGCTCCCGTGGCAGACAGCCGGATGGCATACGTGGCCGACCCCGAAGGCAACTTCATTGAACTCCTAACCAGAAAGGGTCCGGTGGGGGCATGACCGCAGCGGCACCAATCCAACTTCCCGGCCTGACCGGCAAGGTCGTTGTAATAACCGGCGCAAACGGTGGCCAGGGCACTTCAGAAACCCTGCTCCTCCTGGCTTCCGGCTCGGTTGTAATAGCCACCGATGTCCAGGACGCCCCATCCGAGGTTTTGGCCTCGGCGAGCGCCGCCCACCCAGGTCAGTTCCACTACCTGCGCCTCGATGTTTCAAACAAGGACGGCTGGGATGCGGTTGCCGATTTCATTCGCGAGCGCGGACAAAAGGTCCACGGCCTGGTGAACAATGCCGGCATTCCGTGGCGCGCGCGCATCGGTGCGGTTGAACTGGACGACTGGAACCGTGTCATTGGCATCAACCTCACCGGAACCATGCTGGGCATGCAGATGGTGCTGGAGTTCATGACCGAGGGCGGCAGCATTGTGAACATTGGTTCGGCCGCGGCGGTTACCGGTCACCACACCGCGGCCTACACCGCAAGCAAGTGGGGTGTTCGCGGACTGACTCACGTGGCGGCAACCGAACTGGGCCCGCGCAACATTCGTGTCAACCTGGTGAACCCGGGGTACATTCAGACCCCGATGATGGCAGCAGCCCCGGCAATCATGCAGGATGCCCAGCTGGCCCTCACTCCCCTGGAGCGCCTGGGTGAGCCTGAAGATGTAGCAGCAACCGTTGGGTTCTTGCTCAGCGATATTTCGGGTTACGTTAGCGGCGCGGAGCTTCCGGTTGACGGCGCCTTCACCTCTTCGGCCGGAGTGAAGTACATGTCCGACCTAATCAAGAAGAACGTCTAACTACTAAGCGGTCTTCTTTCGCAGAGTAAGCGAACCAACCGCCAGACAGACCAGGCAGACCACGGCCACAATCAGCACCTGGTGAAGCACATCGGCAACCGGGTTGCCATCGGTGATCATCAAGATGGCGCGCAGCGAGTGGGTTAGCGGCAGCCAATCGCTAAGGGTATGTAGCGAGTCCGGCATTTGCTCAACCGGGACGAATAGTCCGCCCAGAATGATCTGCGGGAAGATGAACGCCGGCATGAACTGGATGACCTGAAACTCGGTCTGAGCAAAAGCGCTCGCCAATAGGCCAAGCGACATTCCGCAGAGGGCGTTCACAACAGCCGCGAGATACAGGTACCAGGCGTTGTCTTTGGGATCAAATCCGCAGACGTAGATGGCAAAGCTAAGGGTGATGGCGGTCTGAACCAGCGCCATGACAGTGAACGCCAGTGCATAGCCGATGATGAACTCGCCGCGTCGCATCTTGGTGGTCAAGAACCTCTCTAGGGTGCCGCTCCGGCGTTCCTTGAGGGTTGTGATGCTAGCAGCGAGGAACATGACCACGAATGGGAAGAGCCCAATGAGCCTGCCCCCGACGTGGTTAAACATGGTGGCGTTGTTGAACATCCACGAGAACAGACCAACCAGAATCGAAGGCACCAGGAACATGAGGGCAACGGTTCGCCTGTCACCGCGGATGGTTCGGAGCACACGCTGAGCAATTGCTGCGGTGCGAGCTAGCCCGTTCATGCCAC
>JAGWUG010000206.1 GCA_028868555.1 Actinomycetales bacterium
CCAGACTTCCCAACCGGCGCAACCATTCTTGGCCGCAAGGGCATCAACGATGCCTACCGCACCGGACGAGGCTCCATCACTCAGCGTGCAGTTGTAAACGTTGAGGAACTTCAGGGTCGCGTCTGCCTAGTTGTCACCGAGTTGCCTTACCAGGTGAACCCTGACAACTTGGCCCTCAAGATCGCTGAACTCGTCAAGGAAGGCCGCCTCACCGGCATCGCTGACATCCGCGACGAGACCTCGGGTCGTACCGGTCAGCGTCTGGTGATTGTGCTCAAGCGCGACGCCGTGGCCCGCGTGGTTCTCAACAACCTTTACCGCCACACTCAGCTTCAGGAAAACTTCGGCGCAAACATGCTGGCCTTGGTTGACGGAGTGCCTCGCACCCTGAGCCTGGACGGCTTCATCACCAACTGGGTTTCGCACCAGATTGAAGTCATTGTTCGCCGCACCCAGTTCCGTCTGCGCAAGGCCGAGGAGCGCGCCCACATTCTGCGCGGTTACCTCAAGGCCCTGGATGCCCTGGATGCAGTAATCGCCCTGATCCGCAAGAGCGCCAACGTGGACGAAGCCCGCGACGGCCTGATTCAGCTCCTCAGCATTGACGAGCTCCAGGCTCGCGCGATTCTGAACATGCAGCTGCGTCAGCTGGCGGCCCTCGAGCGCCAGAAGATCATTGACGAAGCAGCCGAGCTGGAGAGCCAGATCCTGGACTACCAGGCCATCATCGCCGACCCAGTTCGTCAGCGCACCATCATCAGTGAAGAACTCACCGAGATTGTCACCAAGTTCGGCGATGACCGTCGCACTCAGATCGTTGCCGGCTTCGACGGCGACGTATCCGAGGAAGACCTCATTCCTGAAGAGGAGATGGTTGTCACCGTTACTCGCGGCGGCTACATCAAGCGCACCAAGAGCGACAACTACCGCCAGCAGCACCGCGGTGGCAAGGGCGTAAAGGGTGCAAACCTCCGCGCCGATGACATTGTGGATCACTTCTTCGTGACCACCACCCACCACTGGTTGTTGTTCTTCACCAACAAGGGCCGGGTTTACCGCGCCAAGGCTTACGAGGTTTCGGAAGCCGGCCGCGACAGCAAGGGTCAGCATGTAGCCAACCTGTTGGCCATGCAGCCGGATGAGCAGATCGCACAGATTCTGGACATCAAGGACTACGAGCAGGCGCCATACCTGGTTCTGGCAACCAAGAGCGGTCTGGTAAAGAAGACCGCCCTCGATGCCTACGACACCGCACGAAGTGGTGGAATCATCGCCATCAAGCTGCGCGAAGACGACGAACTCGTCTCGGCACTGCTGGTAGACGAGACCGACGACCTTCTGCTGGTTAGCCACAAGGGTATGAGCATCCGCTTCAGCGGTTCCGATGAGAGCCTCCGCCCAATGGGTCGAGACACCAGCGGAAACATCGGTATGCACTTCCGCGAGGACGACTACCTGCTTTCGGCAACCGTGATCAAGGACGAAGGTTACGTCTTTGTGGTTACCGAGGGTGGTTACGCCAAGCGCACCGGGGTTGACCAGTACCGTCTGCAGAACCGCGGTGGTATCGGAATCAAGGTTGCCAAGCTCGAAGAGAAGCGCGGCGACCTCGTGGGTGCAATCATCGTGGCCGAGGACGACGAAGTACTCGTGGTTCTGGAAAGCGGCAAGGTTGTTCGCAGCGCAGTGGCCGAGGTTCCTGCCAAGGGTCGCGACACTATGGGTGTTGTATTCGCAAAGTTTGCTGATGATGACCGCATTATTGGACTCGCACGCAACACAGAGCGTAATTTGGAATCTCAGGGAGCAGAAGGCGAAGCCGAAGCCTCCGACGAGACCGAAGGCGTTGCCGCAGGCGAAGCCAGCCAGAGTGTTGAGGAGTAGCAGTGAGCAACATCGTAGATAAAGTTCGCAAGAGTCGTCCAAGCTCGGGCAAGCAGGTAAAGCTAAACCTGGTTCACATCGAGTTCTGGTCTGCAATCAAGGTTGGATTCACCATTCAGCTGGCTCTGGCCATCGCAAACCTAGTTGGCTTCTTCATCCTGTGGCTGGTTGCCTCCAAGACAGGGCTGTTCAGCAGTCTGGGCGGAGTACTCAACGCAGTGGTTGGCGGATCCAGCTCATCGGTGGCAAGCTCGCTTAGCCTGCCTCGCGTGATGTCTTTCGCTGTTGCACTGAGTGCCTTCAACATTGTGGTTGGCACCCTACTGGCAGGCGTAATTGCGCTGATTTTCAACCTGATTTCGCGCATCGTGGGCGGCATCGGTGTTGGTTTCACCAACAACCAGTAGAACCGAGTTTGTGCCAACTCCGAAATTAGAGTAAAGTCATAAAGGCTCTAAGGGCCTATAGCTCAGGTGGTTAGAGCGCTTCACTGATAATGAAGAGGTCGGAGGTTCAAGTCCTCCTAGGCCCACGG
>JAGWUG010000207.1 GCA_028868555.1 Actinomycetales bacterium
TATGCGGTCACTGACCTCACCGGTCAGCCTGCCGCCCTGGACGACAGCATCAAGGAAGCGCCGCTGTTCTACGGCACCTTTGGTTTTGTAACTCTGCTGGCCATGAGCCTGGTGCTCATTCCAGGAGCACCGATGGTTCCAATCCTGGTTTTGACCCAGGTGCTGAACGCCATTCTGCTGCTACCTCTGCTGGCTTTCATGTACGGCATTGCCCGTGACCGCAAGCTGATGGGCGAGCACATTGCCAGCAAGGGCATGGCCGCCACCTATATTGTTGCCATCGTGCTGATTGCCGCCTGTATCGTTTCGCTCGGCGTGCTGTCCTTCAGTTAAACTTGTTTCAGGTCCGCTGGCGTACTCACATCCGCGTTTTCCCCTTTTCACCAAATTCTGAGGACTATTCATGACTTCAAGCAATGCCGGCAAGGCAAACATCGGTGTAGTTGGTCTGGCCGTAATGGGCTCCAACCTGGCGCGCAACCTGGCCAGCCGCGAGGGCAACACCGTTGCCGTTTACAACCGTTCGGTAGAGCGCACTCAGCTGCTCACCAGCGAGCACCCAGAGGCCGGTTTCATCGCCTCGGAGACCATTGACGACTTCGTGGCATCGCTGGCCAAGCCACGCACCGCCATCATCATGGTTCAGGCCGGCAAGGGCACCGATGCGGTTATCGCACAGCTCGCCGAGCGCTTCGAGCCAGGTGACATCATCGTTGACGGCGGAAACGCGCTGTTCACCGACACCATCCGCCGCGAGGCAGAGGTACGCGCCAAGGGCATCAACTTCGTTGGCGCCGGAATCTCGGGTGGTGAGGAGGGCGCCCTGAAGGGTCCTTCCATCATGCCTGGTGGCTCGGAAGAGGCTTACAAGACCCTCGGACCAATCCTTTCGTCCATCGCTGCGGTTGCCGAGGGTGAGCCTTGCGTTACCCACGTTGGCACCGACGGCGCCGGTCACTTTGTAAAGATGATCCACAACGGCATTGAGTACGCAGACATGCAGCTCATCGCCGAGGCCTACGACATCCTGCGTCAGGCTGGTGCCTACAGCCCAGCCGAGATCGCCGCCATCTTTGGTGAGTGGAACAAGGGCACTCTGGAGAGCTTCCTCATCGAGATCACCGCTGAGGTTCTCAAGCAGGTTGACGCCAAGACCGGCAAGCCGCTGGTAGACGTCATCCTCGACCAGGCTGGCTCCAAGGGAACCGGTGTCTGGACCGTTCAGACCGCACTGAACCTGGGCACCCCGGTTTCGGGAATCGCCGAGGCAGTATTCGCTCGTTCGCTCTCCTCGCAGGCTTCGCAGCGCGCAGCCGTTGATGGCCTGCCAGCAGACGCCACCGCTTGGACCATCGAGGACAAGGTTGCATTCGTTGAGGATGTTCGCCGCGCACTCTACGCCTCCAAGCTGGTTGCCTATGCTCAGGGCTTCGACGCAATCCGCGCCGGCGCCAAGGAGTACGGCTGGAACATCAACCTGGGTGCAGTTAGCAAGATCTGGCGCGGCGGTTGCATCATCCGCGCCCAGTTCCTGAACCGCATCACCGAGGCATACGAAGCCGACCCCGGCCTCGTATTGCTGCTGTCAGCCCCGTACTTTGCCGATGCCATCGCGCAGGCCCAAGAAGCGTGGCGTCGCGTTGTCATCGCCGCAACGCAGGCCGGTATTCCGGCACCGGCATTCGGGTCCAGCCTGTCGTACTACGACGCGCTCCGCGCCGAGCGCCTGCCCGCCGCACTCGTGCAGGGACAGCGCGACTTCTTCGGAGCGCACACCTACAAGCGCGTCGACAAGCCAGGTATCTTCCACACACTGTGGTCAGGTGATCGCTCGGAGATCGAAACCGAGCCCAGCTCGCACTAGCGCGAAAACGGTGAGGGGCCCTGACGGAATCGTCAGGGCCCCTCACCGTATGCCGGCGGCTTACGCTTCGCCGTCGCGGGACAGGTTGGTTCGCCGGCGGCTTAAGCTTCGCCGTCGAACATACTCGTGACTGAGCCGTCTTCGAAGACCTCTTGGATAGCGCGGGCGATCAGCGGTGCGATTGGCAGCACGGTCAGGCTTGGGAAACGACGCTCGGCCGGCAGCGGAACCGTGTCAGTCACGACAACCTCATCGATGGCCGGGTCCTGCAGGCGCTCAGTTGCCGGGTCACTGAAAATTGCGTGCGTAGCTGCAACCACAACTCGCTCAGCACCGTTCGCCTTGAGAGCCTGGGCCGCCTTGGCAATGGTTCCGCCGGTGTCGATCATGTCGTCGACGAGCAAGCAGACGCGTCCCTCAACCGAACCCACAATTTCGTGCACACTGACCTGGTTTGCCACCTTGGGGTCGCGACGCTTGTGGATGATCGCCAGCGGGGCGCCCAGCTTGTCACTCCAGCGGTCCGCCACACGCACACGACCCATGTCA
>JAGWUG010000009.1 GCA_028868555.1 Actinomycetales bacterium
CGCAACCACCATCCGGGCACTGAAGGGCAGCGGCGAACGCAACTGCCAGGTTGCTGCGACCACTTCCGGGAGGGCCAGTGAAGAGCCAGGCGTGATAAACGCCATCGGCGCGGTGACGAACCGCCTGCTCAAGCTGACCAACCGCCTCGGGCTGACCAGCGAGTTCATGCCAAACCGGTGCCGCCACGTTATCCCAAAATCGCATTCACGCGAGCGCGAATCTGCGCTTGCATGGTCTCTACGCTCTGCGCGGCATCAACCACGAAGAAGCGGTCGGGCTCGTTGGAAGCCAACTTCAGGAAGGCCTGACGAGTTGCCTCAAAGTACTCAATCTTTTCGCGCTCCATGCGGTCCGGCTCAGTGCCAGTAGTGTTGCGTCGGGCTCTCGCCTCCGATGCATCCAGGTCGAGCAAAACCGTCAGGGTTGGAAGCAGACCGTCAACGGCCCAGAGGTTGATCTCGCGAACTTCCTCCATGCTCAAAGCTCGGCCAGCGCCCTGGTAGGCCACCGATGAATCGAAGTAGCGGTCGCTGATGACAACCGAACCTTCGGCGAGCGCCGGACGAATCTTGGTGGCGACGTGGTGGGCTCGGTCGGCCGAGAACAGCAGGGCTTCGGCGCGAGGTGCAACCTCACCCTTGCGGTGCAGTAGCAGCTGGCGAATCTCCTGGCCAAGTTCGGTGCCACCCGGCTCAAGGGTGCGAACCACCTTGTGGTTCAAACCCTCAAGGTAGTCCTGCAGCAGATTGGCTTGGGTTGACTTACCAACGCCATCGATGCCCTCGAAGGTGATGAAGATTCCGGTCATGGCGCTGGGTTCTACTTGGCCTTGCGAGTGGCGCCGCGCTTGACGGTACGAGCAGGAGCGGCCTTGCGGGCACCGGTTTTGCTCACCTTGGCCGGAGCCTGACCAGGCTCAAGCCCCAGCTTCTCGCGACGGATTGCCAGTAGCTCGTAGGCTCGGTCGTTGCTGAGTTCTTCGAGACTCTCGTCCTTTGGAACGGTTGCGTTGACAAAGCCATCTGTGATGTAGGTACCAAACTGACCGGTCTTGGCAACAACCTTGCCCGACGATGCTGGGTCCTCACCAAACTCTTTCAGTGGGGCGGCAGCGGAGGCGCCACGACCGCGGTACTTAGGCTCCTTGTAGATTGCAACGGCCTGGTCGAGGGTGATCGAGAAGATCTCCTCCTCGCTGGTCAGGCTGCGGCTGTCGGTTCCCTTGCGCAGGAATGGACCAAACTTGCCGTTCTGGGCCGTGATCTCGGTGCCGGACTCTGGGTCTACGCCAACCACACGAGGGAGCGAGAGCAGCATTAGCGCCTCGTCCAGGGTGATGGTGGACGGGCTCATGGTCTTGAACAGCGAGGCGGTCTTTGCCTTGCCGCCCTTCGGGTCTTCCATGGTCACGTATGGTCCGTAGCGGCCGTCCTTGAAAAGAACGTTCTCGCCGGTCTCAGGGTCTACACCCAAAACGCGGTCGGTTGCTACCGGAGCGTTGACCAGCTCCTGGATCTTGGTGTTGGTCAACTCGTCTGGTGCCAGCTCTTCAGGCAGGTTGATGACGCGACGGCCGTTCTCGTCGGCGCCCTCAGAACCAGGCTCTGCTGCAACCTCTAGGTACGGACCGTACTTGCCGGTGCGGAGGGTCACGCCCTCGCCAAGTGCGAAGGAGTTGATGGCACGAGCGTCCTGGTCAACCAAGCCCTCAACGGTAGGCAGCAGACCGGTGTCCTTGCCCTCACCAAAGTAGAAGCGCTTGAGCCACGAGATGTGGTCCAGCTGGCCATCGGCAATGCGGTCAAGGTCTTCTTCCATCGATGCGGTGAACGCGTAGTCCACCAGATGTCCGAAGTTCTCTTCCAGGAAGCGAGTGACTGTGAAGGCAATCCACTCCGGTACCAGGGCCTGGCCACGACGACGGATGTAGCCCTTGGAGGTGATGTTGCTCAGAATGGCGGCATAGGTTGATGGGCGGCCGATGCCGTCCTCTTCCAGAGCCTTTACCAGGCTGGCTTCGGTGTAGCGCGGCGGAGGCAGGGTCTGGTGATCCTTGGCAACAACCTCAACCGGGGTAAGGCCGTGGCCAACCTCGAGGTTTGGCAGCTTCTTTTCTGCCTTGTCGTCCTCGTCGTTGCGGCTCTCGTCGTAGCTCTCCTCGTATGCGGCCATGAAGCCACGGAAAGTGACGACGGTACCCGAGGCGCTGAACTCGGCGTTAGCGAAGGTGGTGCCGTTGAGCGGAGCAACCGAGATGCGAGCGGTGGTGGTGTTGACGCGGGCGTCCTGCATCTGGCTGGCAACGGTGCGCTTCCAGATCAGGTCGTAGAGGTCGAGAGCACGGCCACCGATCTCGCCGCGAACCTCGGCCGGGGTGCGGAACACGTCACCGGCTGGGCGGATGGCCTCGTGAGCCTCCTGAGCGTTCTTGTTCTTGCCGGTGTAAACGCGTGGCGCATCGGACACATACTCGGCACCAAACATTGCCTTGGCCTGGTTGCGAGCCGCATTGATTGCCTGACCCGAGAGGGTTGGCGAGTCGGTTCGCATGTAGGTGATGTAACCGTCCTGATAGAGCTGCTGGGCGGTGTCCATGGTCTGCTTGGCACTCATGCGCAGCTTTCGGCTGGCTTCCTGCTGCAGGGTGGAGGTGGTGAATGGGGCTGCCGGGCGGCGCACCGATGGCTTGGACTCAACGTCCGTCACCTTGATCACTGCCGAAGAATCCTGAACCGCGTTGGCAACCGCGGTTGCGGCCGCTTCGTCCAGAACCAGCACTTCGGATTTGAGCTTGCCCGAGTCGTCGAAGGACTCGCCGGTGGCAATCTTCTTACCGGCCAGAGTTACCAGCTTGGCCTCGAATGGAGCCTGGGTGGTGTCTCCGGTCTGGAAGGTTGCCTTCACGTCAAAGTAGCTGGCCGAGACAAACGCCATGCGTTCACGCTCACGCTCAACCACCAAGCGGGTTGCAGGACTCTGAACACGACCGGCGCTGAGGCCGCGGTTCACCTTGCGCCAAAGTACTGGCGAAACCTCGTATCCGTACAGGCGGTCAACCACGCGACGGGTCTCCTGAGCCTGCACAAGGTTGTTGTCCAGCTCGCGAGTGTTGCTCACTGCGTGCTGGATGGCATCCTTGGTGATCTCGTGGAACACCATGCGCTTGACCGGCACCTTTGGCTTGAGCACCTGTAGCAGGTGCCAGGCGATGGCCTCTCCCTCGCGGTCCTCATCTGTTGCGAGCAGGAGTTCGTCGGCTCCGGCGAGTGCCTTCTTGAGGTCGGTTACGGTCTTGGACTTACCCGGCGAGATCGCGTAGTAAGGCTCAAAGTCATTTTCGATGTCAATGGAGAACTTGCCGAGCGAACCCTTCTTCTTCTCGGCGGGTAGGTCCTTGGTGTCAATGAGGTCACGAATGTGACCCACCGATGCCAGGACTTCATAGCCTGGACCAAGGTACTTAGAAATCGTTTTGGCCTTAGCCGGCGACTCCACGATTACCAGTTTGATACCCAAATGTTGCTCCTTATATATCTGCGGTCAATCCCCCACCGCAGTTGCTGTTGCGTTTAGCACTATACCCATAAGAGTTAGGTTTGCCGCAACCGTTGCTTCATCGCCCACAATAGAGCAACCTGCCAACTTCACCATATTTAAGGTAAGAATCTGGCCGGCCCGCTCGCACGGTAGGCCCGTGTTCATCCCTCTATACGTCTGGCTGGCGGCTATGGCGGCAAGGTCGGTTGCGGCCTGCAATCTGGTTTGCGTTTGACGCACCCCACCGATGCTAACCACCGCCAAAAAGACTGCGGCCAGAAAAGCCAACAGGGTTATTGCCAACACTGTTCCCGATCCGGACTCGCTTTCCAACCTAGTAACCCGGCCTCAGTGCGCATGCCTGCTCCCGAGCGGAACCGAGCGAAAAACTTGTCATTCTGAATTCAGCGCTGGCACCGATGCAGACCAGACCGTTCCGGTTGCTAATGGTGACGGCTACGCCAAGCGACTTGGCCAGCTGTTGCAGTTGGCCATCGTCACGACCCATTTCGGCGGCTCGCGCCAGCAACCCAACTTTTTGGGATAACTCACCCGCCCGAATCTGCTGGGCAGCAACACCTATAAATAGAGCGGCCAATAGTGCCACGGCTGGAAGGATGATGGCGAACTCGGCCGTGGCCCCGCCGGCATCTGTGCTTTTCAAGGTGTCACGGCGAGCGCCTGATGCACGAGGTTTAGTAGCAACTGGCGCACCTCTTCGCTTTTGAGAATCACAAGCAGCAAGGTGGCAAAACCAACTGCGGCCATGGTGGCCACAACGTATTCGGCGGTGGCAGCTCCTGTGTCTAAGGTTGGGGCATCGGTGGGGATTGATTTCATGGTTGGACCTTTCTAGATCAGGTGGGCGCCTTGGAGCGTGGTGGCGATAACCGGCACAACAAGCAACAAGACAAACTGCGGGATTAGGAACAGCCCAAGTGGCAGCAGCAACTTGACCGGAAGCCGCTCAACCTCCTGCTCTTTTAGAGCCAGCGCCTGCTCGCGCCTGGTGATGGCGGCGCTCTCCAGGCGGCTGGCAACCGAACCTCCCTGCGCCATGGCGCGAAGCACCTCTGTCTCCACCTCCGCCAGTGGGCCACCCGAAACCTGACGAAGGGCCGCTATGGCGCGATTCACGCCGGCACCCTCCCGGATTGCTGCCGCAACCAGGCTGAGCCACAGGCCTGGATCTGGCTCAACCGCAGTCATTCGAGCCACGAAGCGTTTGGCAACCAAGTGCGCCGCGAAGGTGAGCCCAATCGCTACCGCCGTGAGCAACCAGCCGATGGGCTGATATAAGAGGAACGTCACCGTGGGCAGGCCCAGAAGCTGAGAAACGACAAGCGCGAACCAAGGTAACCACCGCAGTAGATGCCCGGTGATCTCCGATGCCGCCTTGCCCTGGTTTACCTTGCGCTGAATGGTCCAGGCAAAGGCGAAGTGCGCCGAAAGTAAGGCGAGCAGGCTGGTGACCCCTACACCTACCGCTGCCGTGTAGGCCATTCGAACTGATAAGTAGCCAGTGACGTGTGCTCCACCCATGAACATGAGTTCCCTATATTTGGCATTCACCATTGCGGGTGACACGAGTCCGCAACGGATATCGTTGCGAAGTTCTTCCAGCTCTCTACTTAGCCCCAGGTACATGTTGCAACTTCCCTATCTCTTTGATTTTTCGATCCGCCCCATCGAAGTCGAGGTGGATTACCCACTCCACGGCCGCCTTGACCAGTGGGGTGAAAGTCTCCTGCGTGTAACCCGCATCGGTGGCCAGCGCCAGCATGCGGGCATAGACCTGCCCGGCGGAATTAGCGTGGATAGTTGAAGCCGAGCCCGCGTGCCCGGTGTTCATCGCCTTGAGCAGAACCGCCACCTCGGGGCCGCGCACCTCGCCAATGACCAGGCGGTCGGGGCGCATGCGGAGGGCCTCTCGGGCCAGAGTGGCGAGGTCAATTCCGCCAGCGCCATCGGTGTTGGGATGCCTGGTCTGAAGCCCAACCACCTGGCCAGCAATTGGCAGGAGTTCAAAGGTGTCTTCAACCACAACTGTGCGCAGCCGCTCGTTTTGAGCCAGCATGGCTCGAAGGAGTGTGGTCTTACCGCTGCCGGTAGGGCCGGAGATTAGAAAGTTGGCTCGGGTGCGCAAAATCTCCTGGAGCTTGAGCAACTGTGCCGCGGTGAACATGCCCTCGTTGAAAAGGAGGGTCAGCTTGGCGGCGGTTTCGCGGTGAACTCGAATGCTGAGAAGGGTGTGCTCAGAAATTTCAGACTCCAAAACGGCATGGAGCCGCAACCTGTCAATGCCGAGCTGTTTCAGAACCGGGAAGTTAGCCTCGGTGATGGCGGCATCGGTGATGGGAGAAATGAGGTCTAGGTGACGGTCACCCAGCGCCACCAGAAAGCGAGCCATTTCTTGTAGTTCGCGGGCCGGCACACTTATGTCTTTGACTCGCTCAAGGCCCTTGCCGCGGTCAACCCACCAGTCGCTGGAGCCATTGCAGACCACATCGGTCACACCTGGAAGCGAGAGCAGGTTTAGCAGTTGCTCCAGGTGACGCCGAAAGGATGCGTCGGGTAGCTGTTCCAGCAGAAAGTTCATTCTGCAAGGTTTGCGGGACTGGCATCGTTGGGAATTGGGCAAAACCAGAACTGTGGAAAAGCCGTGGAAAGTTGCTTGTGGAAAGGCTGTATGACCCGAACTTAAAGTAAAAGGCCGGTGGCTCTGGGGGGAGAGCCACCGGCGGCGCTATGCGACTGGGGGGAGTCGCTATAACGCGGTCGGCGAACCGACACATACATAGTAACTCGTTACCGTTCGGTTACAAAGCATTACCTAGAAAAAAACTTCATTTTCTTCAGGTAGTTTAAAGAAGCAACTCAATGGCGAGGAAACAAATGAACGACCAGGGCTCCATCTCAAATCTGCTCAACGAAGACCGACACTTCGCTCCAGATCCGGCATTTACCGTGCAGGCAGTAGCCCAGCCCGGAATCTACGAAGAGGCGCAAGCCGACCGCCTTGCCTTCTGGGCCAAGCAGGCCAAGGAACTTCACTGGCACAAGCCCTTCAACCACGTGCTCGACTGGAACGATGCGCCCTTTGCCCGCTGGTTCTACGACGGCCAGCTGAACGTTGCCTTCAACTGCCTAGACCGTCATGTCATTGAGGGGCGGGGCGACCGAGTTGCAATCCACTTTGAGGGCGAGCCAGGCGATACTCGCAGCTACACCTACTCGCAACTGACCTCCGAGGTTAAGAAGGCCGCCAACGTGTTGGCGTCGCTCGGCATCGGACAGGGCGACCGTGTTGCGATCTACCTACCGATGATCCCCGAGGCCGCAATCGCGATGCTCGCAGTGGCAAGACTTGGCGCGGTTCATTCGGTGGTATTCGGAGGCTTCTCTGCGGAGGCTCTGCACACTCGCATCGAAGATGCCGAAGCCAAACTGGTGATTACCGCCGATGGTGGTTTCCGTCGAGGCGCAGCCAGTGCACTGAAGCCAGCGGTTGACGAGGCTCTGGCCGGCGGCAAGTGCCCATCGGTGACCAATGTTCTTGTGGTGCAGCGAACCGGTCAGGAAACAGCCTGGAACCCCGAGCTGGACCTGTGGTGGCACGACGAGATGGCTAAGGCCAGCCAAGAACACGAGGCTCAGGGTTTTGACGCCGAGAATCCGCTCTTCATCCTCTACACCTCCGGCACCACCGGGAAGCCGAAGGGCATCCTGCACACCTCCGGCGGCTACCTGACCCAGGTGGCCTACACCCACAAAAACGTCTTCGACTTGCATGCCGACACCGATGTTTACTGGTGCACCGCCGATGTGGGCTGGATCACGGGCCACTCCTACGTGGTTTACGGACCGCTCGCCAATGGCGCCACCCAGGTAATCTACGAGGGAACTCCGGACAGCCCGCACGCGGGACGTTGGTGGGAGATCATTGAGAAGTACGGCGTCAGCATCTTCTACACCGCGCCAACTGCGATCCGCAGCTTCATGAAGCAGGGTCGCGAGATCCCGGACAAGTTCAACCTCAAGTCGCTGCGCGTTCTTGGTTCGGTGGGTGAACCGATTAATCCAGAGGCATGGATGTGGTACCGCGACGTCATCGGTGGCGGCAAGTGCCCAATTGTTGACACCTGGTGGCAGACCGAAACCGGGGCCATCATGATCAGCCCGCTGCCGGGACTGACCACGCTTACACCCGGTTCGGCTCAGCTGGCGCTTCCCGGAATCAACATGGCGGTGGTCAACGATGACGGCCGCGAACTTGAAAACGGGCACGGCGGCTACCTGGTAATCACCGAACCTTGGCCATCGATGCTGCGCGGAATCTGGAGAAACCCGGACCGCTACAAAGAGGGCTACTGGAGTCGCTTCCCAAGCCGGTACTTCGCCGGTGATGGGGCCAAGCTTGACCACGAAGGCAACCTCTGGGTGCTCGGCCGCGTTGATGATGTCTTGAACGTTTCGGGCCACCGCCTAAGCACCGCCGAGATTGAGTCGGCTTTGGTCTCGCACGAGTGGGTGGCCGAGGCTGCAGTGGTTGGCGCCACCGATGAGCTGACCGGTCAGAGTCCGGTTGCCTTTGTGATTCTGCGCACAGACCAGATTGAGGCAGCAGGCGACGACAAGAACATCAACACCGTTCTGCGCAACTGGGTGGCAAAGGAGATTGGGCCAATCGCAAAGCCGCGCCAGATCATGGTGGTTCCAGAGTTGCCAAAGACCCGCTCCGGCAAGATCATGCGTCGCCTCCTGCGTGATGTGGCTGAACAGCGCGAGGTTGGCGACACCACCACCCTGGCCGATGTGGGCGTGATGAGCCTCATCACCAGCAAGCTGGCCACGGGAGCGAGTGACTAGACCGGCCTCCAAAGGTTAAACGAAAAGGCCGCCCGAGCTTGGGCGGCCATTTCGCAATTCTTGTAACTACTTGAACTCCACAATCAGCTCAACCTCAACGGCCGAGTCGAGTGGCAGCACAGGAACACCAACTGCACTGCGGGCGTGCGCGCCGGCGTCACCGAAGACTGCGCCAAGGAACTCGCTGGCTCCGTTGATGACTCCAGGCTGCCCGGTGAATTCAGGCACCGATGCCACAAAGCCGACAACCTTGACCACTCGGGTGATGCGGTCGAGGTCGCCGATAACGGTCTTGACTGCGGCCAGCGCGTTGAGCGCGCACTGACGAGCCAGGTCCTTGGCCAAAGCTGGGTCAACCAGCTCGTCCCCCATGCCAACCTTGCCAGTGGCAGGCAGGTGGCCGTTTACGAATGGCAACTGACCGCTGGTGAAAACAAGGTTTCCGGAGATAACAGCAGGAACATAGGCGGCCACTGGCTTTGCCAGCTCTGGAAGTGGGTGTCCCAGCTCAACGAGCTTGGCTTCAATCTTGGACATGATTTCCTTTTCTGGCCTAGGCCTGTGGACGCTTGAAGTAGGCAACGAGGCCGCCTTCTGGACCGGACATGATCTGCACGAGTTCCCAACCCTGCGCACCGAAATTGTTCAAAATTGCGGTGGTGTTGTGAATCATGAGCGGGGTGGTGAGGTATTCCCACTTCTGCATCTTTAACTCCCTCTCAGGGTAATTCGGTAACCTAGACTAATGCGCGACAAGCCAGCTGGATCGTTTGGCAACATCCTCAAATTTATTGGATTAAGTGCCATTGCGGGTGTCCTCGGAGTGGGATTGCTCGCCCCTGCCGTAACAATTGGTGGTTGGGCCACCACAACCGGCATCGCTGTCTTCGAAAACATCCCTGACTACATCAAGCCGGTCAACGCCTCCGATGCCTCCAACATCTATGCCAAGGACGGCAGCAAAGACGTTCGCATCGCCTCATTCTTCGAGGAAAACCGCATCTCTGTGCCATTCAACGAGATGTCTAAAAACATTGTCAACGCGGTGGTTTCAACCGAAGACCCTCGTTTCTACCAGCACGACGGCGTTGACTGGATCTCGCTGATTCGCGCAACCTTGACCAACCTGGCAACCGTTGGAAATGGTCCTGGTGGCTCCACCATCACCATGCAGTACGTCAAGAACGCGCAGGTTACCGCCGCTGCACAGGCAGGCAACCAGGCCGCGGTTGACGCCGCAACCCAGAGTGGTCTCGGTGGACTCGGTCGCAAGATTCAGCAGATCCGCATGGCGCTTGCGCTGGAGAAGCAGGTTTCCAAGCAGGACATCCTGGCCGGTTACCTAAACCTGTCATTCTTCGGAAACCAGATCTACGGCATCGAAGCTGCAGCCAACTACTACTTCAACGTTCACGCTAAGGACCTCAACATTCAGCAGGCTGCGATGCTGGCCGCAATGCTCAAGAGCCCTAACGACTACAAGCCAGACGTGGCAGTCAACCTGGATCGCGCCAAGAGCCGCCGCGACTACGTGATCGACAACATGGCATCGGCTGGATACATCAGCCAGGGCCAAGCCGATGCTGCCAAGGCGGCACCCATCGAGGTTCACCTCACCAACGACAAGTCCGGTTGCGAGGCCGATCAGACCACCGCGTTCTTCTGCGACTTTGTGGTTTGGACCGTGCGCAACTCCCCTGAGTTTGGTCCTACCCCTCAGGACCGTGAGCAGCTGCTCCGCCGCGGTGGCCTAGACATCTACACCACCTTGGACACCAACCTTCAGGCCGCAGCCGATGCCGCCAGCAAAAAGTACGTTCCGCCTAGCGACCCGAGCCAAATCGGTAGCGCCAGCGTCTCGGTTCAGGTGGGCACCGGTCGCATCCTTGCCCTAGCTGAGAACCGCGTCTATGACCAGACCGCATCGGGGCTCCCGGGTCACACATCGGTGAACTATGCCACCGACAAGCCATACGGTGGCTCCAGTGGTTTCCAGGTTGGATCCACCTACAAGATCTTCACGCTGGGCCAGTGGCTGGCCACCGGACACCACCTCATGGACAGAGTTGACGGACGCGTTCGGAACTACCACGCCAGCGACTTCTCGGCCCGATGTGGTGTGATCGGCGGAGACTGGCAGCCGAACAACGACGTGAACAATGAGCCGCAGAACCCAACCGTGGTTCAGGCCACTGCAATCTCCGAGAACACCGCTTTCGCCAACATGGCCAGCCAGCTGGACCTCTGTGACATTCGCGATCTTGCTGCCCGTTTTGGCATTCACCGCGCCGACGGCACCGAGCTTTTGTACTATCCGTCATCGGTGCTTGGTGTAAACGAAATTGCCCCACTGTCTGTAGCCGCTGCCATGGCCGGCATCAGCAACAACGGAACCTTCTGCACCCCGGTTGCCATTGACCATGTGGTTGTGCGCTCCACCCAGCAGCAGCTGACCGTTCCTCAGACTCAGTGCAGCCAGGCGGTCACGCCTGACGTTGCCCACGGAATGATTTACGCCATGCACGCCGTTATGACCGGTGGAACCGGTGGCGGTTCCAACACCGGTGACGGCGCCTTCCTGGCAGGTAAGACCGGTACCACCGACTCTGGTGTTCACACTTGGATGAGCGGTTTCTCCAGCACGGTTGCAACCTCCACCTGGGTGGGTAACGTGGTGGGCACCAAGTCCATGCGTGGCATCACCATCAACAAGAAGCTTGCGGCAACCCTGCGTCACGACATCTGGCGCAGCATCATGAAGGAAGCCAACAAGATTTACGTTCCGGCTAAGAGCATGCCTGCGCCTCCTGCGGAGATGATTGATTCCGCCGGCATCACCGTGCCAAACGTGGTTGGACAAACCCCCGATGCAGCCGTGGCAACCATGAAGCAGGCGGGACTCAACGGTCAGGTCTCCATCAAGAGCGTTGCCTCCGGCCAGCCAAGTGGAACCGTGGCCAGCACGAAGCCTGCAGTAGGTTCTGTAGCCTCCAGCGGCACCACCGTGATCATTTACGTGAGCAAGGGCGGCATGAGTGTGGTTCCGGACGTGTCCGGTAAGTCGGTCTCCGATGCCACCGCAACCCTGCTCGCCGCAGGCTTCAGCGCGGTATCCGCACCGCAGTCCTCGCAGACCCAGTTCTTCCAGCACTCGGCCACCATCCCTAAGGGCATGGTGGTTGGCACCGATCCAGCCGCGGGCAGTTCCGCGCAGGGTGCCGGAGCCGTGCTGCTGATCATCAGCCTCGGCCCATAGCCTCGTACCTAAAATGACCTTTCTGACGGCCGCATTCTGGACCCTAATCGCTCTTGGTGCGGCTGCCGGCATCTGGGGCATCGGTATCGAACGACACCTTCGGGTGGTTCGATTCGAAGAGCAGTCCCTTGCGGTGCTTCCGAAAGGCTCCAAGCCAATCCGAGTTCTGCACATCTCCGACTTCCACATTGCACCGTGGCAGAAGCGCAAGCTGGCCTGGATTGCTGGCCTGAGCGAACTAGACATTGACCTGGTGGTGGATACCGGAGACAACCTGGGACACCCGGGTGCCATTCGTCCCGCACTCGCCGCCATGGCTGGCATCGGCGCGAGGCCTGGCGTGTTTGTGAACGGTTCTAACGACTACTACGCGCCTAAACCACGCAACCCACTCAGCTATCTTGCAAAGCCCTCTGAGCGGGTGTCTGACACTCCCCTAGACACCGATGCGCTGGTGGGTGGCCTGGAAAGTTTCGGTTGGAAAAACCTAAACAACCGCGGCTCGGTCAT
>JAGWUG010000208.1 GCA_028868555.1 Actinomycetales bacterium
GATGGCTCAACGACGTCTTCACGGAAGACGTTGGCCATTGGGATTGGGTGGCTGGTGGCGGGGACATCGCCCTGGACTGCTGCCTTAACGGTGGCAACCGAGTCAACGATGAGGGAGAGCTGCTCGGTGAATTGAGCAACCTCTGCATCGGTGACCTGGATGCGGGCTAGGCCGGCCAGGTGACGTACCAAATCAGGCGTAATTTCAGACATGAGGCTTCCGTCGATTGGGTGGTTGTTACCAGTTTACTTGGCGCTTGGTTACGCCTTTGTTACACGGTAAATGGGCTCTTATGCGTTTAGACGGCGCTCGAACTCGGCCTCGTCGATAACCTCGACACCGAGTTCTTCGGCCTTTGCCAGCTTGCTGCCCGCGTTCTCGCCGGCAACCACGAAAGAGGTCTTCTTGGACACGCTGCTGGCAGCCTTGCCTCCGTTGGAAATGATGGCCTCTTCAATCTGCTCGCGCGTGAAGTTTTTGAGGCTTCCGGTGGCAACAATAGACATTCCATCAAACTTGCCGCCCCCTTCAGGCGCGGCTGCGGGACCTGGATGACCTGGAGTCTCGAGCTGCACTCCTGCTGCGGTCCAGCGCTCAAGAATCTCGCGGTGCCAATCCACCTCAATCCATTCCTTGAGGCTGCGTGCCAGAACCTCGCCAACCCCGTCGACGGTGCTCAGTTCTTCCACTGATGCATCGAAGATGCGCTGCAGCGAACCAAACTTGGTTGCCAGCGCGCGGGCCGCAACTGGACCCACGTGGCGAATAGAAAGCGCGGTGAGGAACCTCCAGAGCGGGCGGGTCTTGACCTCTTCCAAATTGCGCAGCAACTTCAGCGCAACCTCCGCTGGCGATCCGTCCTTCTTCGCGAAGAACTCCACCACCTTAGGAGTGCCGTCTTCGTTCAACTTAGGAAGACCGGTGTCTGGGTCGAGAACCACAGACTTGATTGGAAGTAAATCTTCAAGCGTGAGGTCAAACAGACCTGCCTCGCTGGTTAGCGGCGGCTGAGCCGGTTCTAGCGGTTGAGTGAGCGCACAGGCGGCAACGTAGCCGAGGGCCTCGATGTCCAAGACTCCACGCGAGCCAAGGTACGCAACGCGTTCGCGCAACTGGGCCGGGCAGCTGCGGGTGTTGGTGCAGCGCAGGTCAACGTCTCCCTCGCTCGCAGGCGCAAGAGGCGCTCCACAGTCGGGACAGTTGGCTGGCATCACAAACTCGCGCTCTGATCCGTCGCGCAGCTCAATCACCGGACCGAGAATCTCCGGAATCACATCGCCAGCCTTGCGGAGAACCACTGTGTCGCCAATGAGCACACCCTTGGCCTTCACAACATCCTGATTGTGCAGGGTGGCAAACTCAACCACCGAACCGGCAACCTTCACCGGTTCAACCACCGCGTAAGGCGTTGCGCGACCGGTACGACCAACGCCAACGCGAATGTCCACCAGCTTGGTGTTCACCTGCTCTGGCGGGTACTTGTAGGCAATGGCCCAACGCGGGGCACGGCTGGTGGAGCCCATCTCGCGCTGCTTGGCCAGGTTGTCCACCTTGACCACAACGCCGTCAATCTCGTGTTCTAGCGAGTGGCGCTTGGCTTGAAACTCGTCAATGTACTTCAGGACCTCGTCCACCGATGCAACCACCCGGAAGTTAGGGCTGGTTGGCAGACCCCAGCTGGCGAGCAGCGCATAGAGCTCGCTCTGGCGCTGTAGCGGGGCATCATCCCAGGCGCCAACTCCGTGAACCAGCATCTGAAGCGGACGGCTTGCCGTCACCGATGCATCCTTCTGCCGAAGCGAACCACTTGCAGAGTTGCGCGGGTTGGCGAATGGCGCCTTGCCCTGCTCGATGAGCCCAGCATTTAGCTGGGCAAAGTCATTCAGACCAAAGAAGATCTCGCCGCGAATCTCGACTACCGCCGGGTGCCCCTCGCCGTGCAGCTGATGCGGAATGCCGCGAATGGTCTTCACGTTGGCGGTTACATCCTCGCCAACCACACCATCGCCGCGGGTGGCAGCCGAAACCAGAGTTCCGTTCTCGTACCGCAGGTTGATGGCAAGGCCGTCAATCTTGAGTTCGCAGAGCAACTGCTGCCCCTCGGCTTTGGCGGCCCACTCGGTCATCTCTGCGTGGCTGAAGACGTTGTCCAGGCTCATCATGCGAGCCAGGTGCGGCGAAGGCGCAAAAGTCTGAGTGGCCGCCCCGCCCACGGTCTGAGTTGGAGAGTCTCCCGAAATCAGCTGCGGAAAGTCGCGTTCCAACGCCTCTAGCTCGTGCATGAGCGCGTCATAGTCGGCATCGGAGATGAGAACCGTGTTGCCCTCGTAATAGGCACGGCGGTGACGGTTGATTTCATCGGTCAGAACACCGATGCGCTCCTGAGCTTGCTGCAG
>JAGWUG010000209.1 GCA_028868555.1 Actinomycetales bacterium
CTGATTGTTCTCCAGGCGCTTGGCACTCCAAATTGAAACTCGGGCTCCCGAGTGCACTCCGCTGCCTAGTTGAGTCTTGTTGGTCACCACGATGCGCTCTACCGTGGCCGGAGCCCAGCGCGAAACATTGGTTCTGCTCACCAACTGCCCGGCTGCCAAAGTGGTTTGTGCAAAGCCCTTTGGGGCATGCGCATTGCTTAGGTATGAGCCCGCGAGCTGACCGAGGTTGATATGAACCAGGCGGAACTTCTCGTTTGCCAGGTTCGCACCAACTGGTATTGAACGAGACGGAACCAGATACCCCTGAGAATCGAACCAGATGGCCTTTACCCCGAGACCCAATACGCCAACGGCGATGGCCACCGAGAGCCAGCGGCTTACGGTGGAGTTGATTCGGGACAGTTTGCCCAGATTGATTTGCGCCATGACTAGTTACCTACTCTCGCGCCATCTAGGTCACGAACAGCTGCAGCCACATCAACCACTTCGATGAGGGCCACCGACTCGACTGCAACCAGACGTTCGGCGGTGCCATCGTGGGATCGGCTGAGCACCAGCCAGCTGCCCTGAATGTTAGCCGGAGCCGCGGGAAGCGGTTCATCTTGACCAACCGGCCATACCCTCAACTCAACCGGTCCAAGACCCTGTAGGTAGGCTCTGGCCTCATCCGAGGTTTGACGCACCGGTGGCAACCAGTGAGCACCGAGGGCATTGAAAGTCACCGAGATGACCGAACGAGCCGGCACCAGAATCCAGGTCTTGCGATCAACTCGCAGACCGGCGATGAAGTCGTCGCCGAACACCACATAGATGAGAGTCTCGGTGCGACCGGAAGCGCATTTGACCGAGGCGGCGTTTGCGCCGTGCTCGAGTCTGAACCAGTCACCGGAAAGCGACTGTTCCTTTGGAATGAGGGGTACAGAAAGATCCATGAGACATTGATAGCCCGAAACAGCGTACTGGCACTGAAAGTTATCCACAGCCTGTACAAACTAATTTGCGGGAAAACCCTCACCTAGATAACTTTGTGATGTTGCCCCATTCCGCGGGCATTTCTGGGGAGGAATCATGGCCGTACACCGTGCAGCCAAACTGTCGCTGATGCCGGGGCTTCAGCACACCGTCAAGCGCAAAATGCGAAATGTAGATCCGCTGCTTGACGATGACTATCGCCTCACCGCTGAAGACGTTGCACAGCTGCCAGACCCGGCTCCCCTGCTGCCTGCCATCGCCACCATGGTGATCGAGGTGATTGCCGGCACCCGCTCGGTAGACCACATGGCAAACCTCGTGTCAGAGCAGGTCTATGACCGACTGCGCTCCAAAATCCATCAGCGCAAGCTGGCCGACAGCAACGGCGGTCGCCCACCACTGATGCCGAAGTTTGCCGTTGGCAAGATTCGCACCGATTCACCAAGCATCGGAGTTATTGAGTCTGTGGTGTTGATAAACACTCAGCAGCGAACCCGCGCAGTTGCCATTCGCCTCGAGCCAATTCACAAGCGTTGGCGCGCCACCTCGGTGAGCGTGCTCTAGATTTCGGCTGCACCCCCTGTGGCCGAAAGCCAGAAACCCCAGACCAAGGTCTGGGGTTTCTTTTATGCCTAGTTAAAGCACTGGGTTAGTTCTTGAAGAACGAGCTTCCCGGTGCCGACTTCTGGTTGTTGGCTGGCTTTGCGCCCTGCTCCTCGTGAGCCTCACCGGTCTCGTCCGGTGCGGTGTATGAGTACTGGGCACGGTTGTCGATTGGAGCCGACAGGCCAGGGGCGGCAACCTCGGTGTGGTCTTCGGCAACCTGCACCTGAACCTCGAGGTTGAACATGAAGCCGATGGTCTCCTCGCGGATGCTGCCCATCATCTGCTGGTACATGCCGTAACCCTCGCGCTGGTACTCAACCAGTGGGTCGCGCTGAGCCATGGCACGCAGGCCGATACCCTCCTTGAGGTAATCCATCTCGTAGAGGTGGTCACGCCACTTGCGGTCGATAACGCTGAGCACAACGCGGCGCTCCAGCTCACGCATTGCCTCTTCACCAATCTGGGCGGTGCGGTTCTGGTAAGCAACACGGGCATCGGAGACGAGTTCGCGGGCCAACCAAGCAGTGGTCAGACGGCTGCGGCTACCGGCCTCGGCCAGAACTTCCTCGATGCTCAGGCCAACTGGGTAGATCTGACCGAGTTCGTTCCAGAGGGTCTCGAGGTCCCAGTCCTTGGCGGCGTTGTCACTGATGTGGCTTCCCACGATTTCGGTGATGGCAACCTCGAGGAACTCGTCGACGCGGTCGGCGATGTCATCGCCCTCGAGAATGTGACGGCGGTCGCTGTAGATGGCCTCGCGCTGGCGGTTGAGGACGTCGTCGTACTTGAGAACGTTCTTGCGGATCTCGGCGTTGCG
>JAGWUG010000210.1 GCA_028868555.1 Actinomycetales bacterium
GGGGTCGAGCTGGTGGCAGGAGCCACATCTTCTTCAACCTCATCAAACGCTGTGGCGACCGGTGCGGCAGCGGTGGCCGACTCGGTGGACTGGCCGTAGCTGTTGCTCCAGGCAGGTGCTGCCGAAACCGGCTCTGCAACGGTCTCAACCGACTTTGGAGCGAAGACATCGCGCTCTGCCTTGCGGTAAGGCAGCGCGTTGTCGTCGAATCCGGCGGCGATAACGGTTACGCGAACCTCGTCACCCAGAGTGTCGTCGATGGTGGAACCGAAGATGATGTTGGCGCCCTGGCTGACAGCCTCGGATACCAGGCGGGTTGCCTCGTCGATCTCGTGCAGACCGAGGTCGCTGGCACCGGCAATCTGGATGAGCACGCCGTGAGCGCCATCGATGCTGGCCTCGAGCAGCGGGTTGCTGATTGCAACCTCGGCGGCGCGGATGGCGCGCTGCTCGCCCTTGGCCGAACCGATACCCATGAGGGCCGAGCCGGCGTTCTTCATGATGGACTTCACGTCGTTGAAGTCCACGTTGATGAGGCCTGGAGTGGTGATCAGGTCGGTGATGCCCTGGACGCCGGCACGAAGTACGTTGTCGGCTTCCTTGAAGGCCTCAACGAAGGAGACGCTCTTGTTTGCCATGTCCAGCAGGCGCTGGTTTGGAACCACAATCAGGGTGTCAACGTCGCCACGAAGGGTCTCGATGCCCTTCTCTGCCTGCTCGGCGCGACGCTTGCCCTCGAAGTTGAATGGGCGGGTGACAACACCAACGGTCAGTGCGTTGAGCTTGCGTGCGATGCGGGCAACCACTGGGGCTGCACCGGTTCCGGTGCCACCGCCCTCACCTGCGGTTACGAAGACCATGTCGGCACCTTTGAGTGCCTCTTCGATCTCCTCGGCGTGGTCTTCGGCGGCCTGGCGACCCAGCTCTGGGTCAGCTCCGGCGCCGAGGCCCTTGGTGAGCTCGCGACCGATGTCCAGCTTGACGTGTGCCTCGCACATGAACAGCTGCTGGGCATCGGTGTTGATGGCAACAAACTCGACGCCGCGCAGGTCAGACTCAATCATGCGGTTCAGGGCGTTAACGCCACCGCCACCAACACCCACAACCTTGATTACGGCCAGGTAGTTGTTGTTCAATCCGCTCATTAGCATTCCTCCGCTTGCGCCTCTGGTTTGTCAGAAACCTTTTGCCGGTAAACCTTCCGCAAAACCCTCAAGTTCACCTTGAAACTTAGGGTTGTGCCGAATTATTTACTTGCGCCAGAAAATTACGAGTTACACGGGTGTAATTCGGTTAGGCGGTTGGGCGTGTTGCAAAAAAGGTTCCGCGGCAGCGGAAAACCCTAGAAGTTTCCATAGCGAACGGTAGGTGCGGTTGGCGAGGAGACGTCCAGCACCACCGAGGTGTTCTTGCGAACATTGGCCATGAGCGCAGTGAGCACCTTGCTCTTGAGCAGCGACTGTGATGAATCGCCCCAGAGGATCTGCTTGTTTGCGATGCCCCGCAGGTGGATGCGAACATCGTCAACCGAGGTGGCCTGGATGCTCGCCACGTTTGGGTAGAGAGTGGTTGGCAGCGCCAGCAAAACCTGAACCGCCTCACGATAGTTGGAGCTCTTGGCAGGGTCCCCGTTGACCAGAATCACCGGGTATTTGCTGCGGCTCTTGGTTGGGCCGATCTGGACTCCGGCAGGGTCGTAGAGGTAGTCGGTGGAGCCAATGGTCACCACGCCAATCGGCTGGCGTTCCTGGATGTAGAGCTGCAGGGTGTGAGGCGGCAGGCTAACCGTGGTGAACGATTGAATGAGTGGGAATCCGGCCAGGCGCTTCTGAATCTGCCCCTCGTCCACCAGGGTAAGCGGGGTGCCCTCGAGCGACTTGACCGCGTTGTAAACAGTGGCCTGCTTCAGCCGGTGGAGACCAACAATCTCAATCTTGTCGATTGCCATCATCGGGGTGAAGATGGTGGCCAAAACCAGGCCAACCAGTACAACAACCGAACCAATGCTGGTGTAGATGATGCCGCGCTTGAGCGGGCTTCCCTTGGTAAAGCGGCGCAGTTCATTCAGCTGGGCTCGCACCGATGCCCTGGCCGCCTTGCGCTCGGCCCTGAGGCTGCTGTTGACGCGCGAAGGGCGGGTTGGCAGCTTTCCGGCTGCCTTAGGTGCTGGCTTAGCTGGGGCTTTAGCCGCCGACTTTGCCGCCGAGTTCGCAGGGGCAGGCTTGACGGGTGCAACCGGTCTGGGTGCGGGCTTGCCGGAAGGTATGCCGGCCGGTGGCCGAGGTGGGAGCGGGCTCAAGCTAGGCCTTCAGGGCGGCTAGGAGCTGAGGGCACATGCGGTAGACATCGCCGCAGCCCATGGTGATGATGAAGTCACCCTCGC
>JAGWUG010000010.1 GCA_028868555.1 Actinomycetales bacterium
GCTGGGTCGCGCTCGATTCGCTCGCGGTACTCGTCTAGGGTGGTGGCGCCGATCAGGCGCAGTTCGCCTCGGGCCAGCATCGGCTTGAGCATGTTGGAAGCATCCATGGAGCCATCTGCGGCACCCGCACCAACTAGGGTGTGCAACTCATCAACGAAGGTGATGACCTGTCCCTCTGCGGCATTGATCTCGGCTAAAACGGCCTTGAGGCGCTCCTCAAATTCGCCGCGGTATTTGGCTCCAGCCACCATGGCTGCCAGGTCGAGCGAGATGAGTTGCTTGCCCTTGAGGCTCTCGGGTACGTCGCCCGCGACGATGCGCTGGGCGAGACCCTCAACCACCGCGGTCTTTCCAACGCCTGGCTCACCGATGAGCACTGGGTTGTTCTTGGTGCGGCGGCTTAGCACCTGGCTGACGCGGCGAATCTCGGCATCGCGGCCGATTACCGGGTCAAGTTTTCCGGCCTTGGCAACCTCGGTGAGGTTGATGCCAAATTGCTCGAGGGCAGACTTCTGCTCCTGCTGTTGGTTCTGGGGGTTGTTCATTTGGTGCTCCTAATTGCTGAGCTAAGTTGTGGGTTTGGCGGGCGGCGCTAGTTAGCGCGCTGGCGCCAGACCACAACGCTGTTGTTTTTGGCTGGGCGTTGGCCCTGGGCCAGGCTCACTACGCCCTGGTCGCCGGCGGCAAAGACGCGGGCTCCCGGACGGTTCATGAGTTCGGTTGCGAGAGTTGACTCTAGGTCGCGCACGCGCTTCCGAAGGGTTGCGGTTTCGTTCTCAAGTTCGAGGATTCGCTTGATGCCGGTGAGGCTAACGCCCTCGGCACTCAGGCGGGCAATCTCCTGAAGTTGGGCCACGTTTCGCATGGTGTATCGACGGCTATTGCCAGCGGTTCGCACTGGGCAAACCAAACCCAAGTGGTCGTATTGGCGCAGGGTCTGCGGATGCATCTGCGCCAGCTCGGCGGCCACCGAAATCACAAATATTGGAGTGTCCTCGGTGATCTCTTCCATTAGAGCAAACCGGCTTTCTGGAGCAGTTCGGCACGTGGATCTTCATCGGGTAGCTCTTTGGCAAATGCTTCCAGAGCCTCGGCGGCCTTGTGGCTGAGGTGCGAAGGCACGGCAATCTCAACGGTTGCCAGCAGGTCTCCCGAGTGCTTCTCGGTGACCACACCCTTGCCCTTCACTCTGAGGACTCGCCCGTTTGGAGTGCCCGGGGCAACCTTGAGCTTCACCGGTTCGCCACCCAGAGTTGGAACCTGGATGGTGGCACCTAGTGCTGCCTCGACGAAGGTCACTGGCACGGTAACGCGCAGGTTGTCGCCGTCGCGGGTGAACACAGGGTGAGGCTTGATTGTCACGGTCACGAGCATGTCGCCGTTCGGGCCACCGTTCATGGACGGCTGGCCACGGCCACGCAGCTTGATCTTGGCGCCATCCTTGATGCCTGCCGGCACCTTGAATGAAACGTCCTCGCCATGCTGGAAACTCAGCTTGCGCGTGGTGCCCTTGACTCCATCGATGAAGTCAACGGTCACCGATGCGGTGAGATCGGCTCCCGGGGTAGGACCGCCGAAGCCGCCACCAAAGCCTCCGCCGAATCCACCGGGGAATCCGGCTCCGCGGCCGCCACCAAACAGGTTGGCGAAGACGTCTTCGAATCCGGCGCCGCCCATGTTTGGACCGGCACCAGTGAAGCGGGCTCCGCCTCCCATGGCCTTGACTGCGTCATACTCCTTGCGCTGGGCGCTGTCGCTCAGCACGGTGTATGCCTCGGAGATCTCCTTGAAGCGGGCTTCCGCCTTGGCATCACCCGGGTTGGAGTCCGGGTGATACTGGCGTGCTAGCTTGCGGTAAACCTTCTTGAGTTCGGCATCGGAGACATCTTTGCTCACGCCAAGGATCTTGTAGAAGTCCTTGTCAAACCAGTCTTGACTTGCCATTGCCGTCCTCGCTTTCTTAGGCTGTTGGGTTTCTTGTGGTTAGTTATTCGGCAGGAATCTGAACGGCTACCTTGGCGGCGCGAATCACGCGGTCACCAAGCTGGTAGCCAGGCTCAACAACGTCACCGATGATCATCTCGGTGACTCCTGGGGTTGGCAGCTGAACCAGGGCGTCGTGCAACTCAGGGTTGAACGGTTCGCCCTTGGCGCCAAACTGCTTGAGGCCAAACTTGTCGCCAGCGGCGCGAAGCTTGTTTGCGACGGCCGCGAAGGGTGAGCCCTCGAGGTCGCCGTGAGCCTCGGCACGAGCCAGGTCATCGAGCGCTGGGAACAGCGCGCGAAGTACCTCGGCAACGGCGTTGGTTCGGGCAACATCGCGGTCGCGCTCAACGCGAGCCTTGTAGTTCACAAACTCGGCCTGAAGGCGCTGCAGATCTGCGAGCAACTCTGCCTCCTTGCTGACTACCGCGCCGAGGTCTCCAAGCTGGGCCTCGAGGTCGGCGAGTACGTCGGCATCGGAGCCGGCTGGGCCTGGCTGAGAAGGATCGATTGCACCTTCGCCAGCCTGGCCCTGAGGCTCCTCGGTGCCGGGGTTACTCTCGTGCTCGGCCATTACTTTGTTTCCTCGTCGTCTACAACCTCGGCGTCAACAACGTCTTCGCCGTTTGCCTCGGCACCTTCGGCTGGCTGCTCTGCGGCAGCTGCTGCGTAGATTGCCTCGCCCAGCTTCTGAGCGCTGGTGTTGAGCTTGTCGGTTGCTGCCTTTACGGCCTCGATGTCGTCGCCGGCGAGTGCGGTCTTGAGGGCGTCAACGTCGGCCTGAACCTCGGTCTTTACGTCCTCAGGAAGCTTCTCGTCGTTTTCCTTGATGAGCTTCTCGGTCTGGTAAACAATCTGCTCGCCGGTGTTGCGAACGTCCTGCTCTTCGCGGCGGGCCTTGTCCTCGGCTGCGTGCTCCTCGGCATCCTTGACCATGCGCTCGATGTCTTCCTTGCTCAGCGAGGAACCACCGGTGATGGTCATGGACTGCTCCTTACCGGTGCCCTTGTCCTTGGCCGAAACGTGAACGATACCGTTGGCGTCGATGTCGAAGGTGACCTCAACCTGTGGCACGCCACGTGGTGCTGGGGCGATGCCGGTCAGCTCGAAGTTACCCAGGCTCTTGTTGTCGCGGGTGAACTCGCGCTCGCCCTGGTAAACCTGAATGCTCACCGATGGCTGGTTGTCGGCAGCGGTGGTAAAGGTCTCCGAACGCTTGGTTGGGATAGCGGTGTTGCGCTCGATCAGCTTGGTCATGATGCCACCCATGGTCTCGATTCCGAGGCTCAGCGGGGTTACGTCGATGAGCAGAACGTCCTTGCGCTCACCCTTCAGAACACCGGCCTGGATGGAGGCACCAACGGCTACAACCTCGTCAGGGTTTACACCCTTGTTTGGCTCCTTGCCGCCGGTGAGGGTCTTCACCAGTTCGGCCACTGCAGGCATACGGGTGGATCCACCAACCAGTACGACGTGGTCAATGTCAGACAGCTTGACGCCGGCTTCCTTGATTACGTCGTTGAATGGCTTCTTGGTGCGCTCGAGCAGGTCTGCGGTGAGGTCCTGGAACTGGGCGCGGGTGATGGTCTCGTCGAGGTTGGCTGGGCCGTTCTCGGTGAGGCTCAGGTATGGCAGCTGAACGCTGGCCTGAGTAGCCTGTGAGAGCTCCTTCTTGGCCTGCTCGGCAGCTTCCTTCAGACGCTGCAGCGCAATCTTGTCGTTGCTAACGTCAACGCCGGTGGTCTCCTTGAAACGCTTGATCAGGTGCTGAACAATGCGCTGGTCCCAGTCGTCTCCACCGAGGCGGTTGTCACCGGAGGTTGCCTTTACCTGGATGGTGCTGAAGCCGTCGTCCTTGCCAACCTCGAGCAGCGAAACGTCGAAGGTACCGCCACCCAGGTCGTAAACCAGGATGAGCTCGTCTTCCTTGCCCTTGTCCAGGCCGTAGGCCAGAGCGGCTGCGGTTGGCTCGTTGATGATGCGGAGCACGTTGAGACCCGAGATCTCGCCGGCCTCCTTGGTGGCCTGACGCTCGGCGTCGTTGAAGTATGCAGGAACGGTGATTACTGCATCGGTGACTGCCTCACCCAGGTAGGTCTCTGCGTCACGCTTGAGCTTGGCCAGAATACGGGCCGAGATCTCCTGAGGGGTGTACTTCTTGTCGTCAACCGCGAACTTCCAGTCGGTGCCCATGTGGCGCTTCACCGATGCAATGGTGCGGTCAACGTTGGTGACGGCCTGGCGCTTGGCGGTCTCGCCAACCAGCACCTCGCCGTCCTTGGTGAATGCAACCACCGATGGGGTGGTGCGGAAGCCTTCTGCGTTAGCGATAACGGTTGGTTCGCCACCCTCAAGGACCGAAACGGCCGAGTTGGTGGTTCCGAGGTCGATGCCTACTGCACGTGCCATGTTGTTCTCCTATGTTTGTGACAGGCGTTTGACTCAGGGTTGAGCCATCTGGACTCAAGTTTGACATCCCGAAAAAAAGTTGTCAAGCCCAAAAGCACCAAAGTTGAGTCGTATTGGCTCAAGTTTGCCAAAATCCCCGAGCCAGCGATGCGGCAAATGGTACCTAGCCGCCTAGTTATGAGCGCGGCAAGGGGCATCGGTGCCAAACTGCACCTATGAAGCTGTCCGAAATTCGCATGCGCGACCCTTTCATCATCGAGTCCGCCCCCGGTGAGTTCACCCTATTCGGTACCACGGACACTAATCTCTGGGGCGGCCCGGGAACCGGATTCGACTGCTACCAGAGCAGCAACCTTGAGGACTGGACCGGCCCAACGCCGGCCTTCCGCCCACCGGCCAACTTCTGGGCTGACACCCAGTTCTGGGCGCCGGAGGTGCACGCCGTCAACGGCAGCTTCTATATGTTCGCCACCTTTGCCACATCAGATCCGGCATCCAAGGTTCGCGGCGTAGCCATTTTGAAATCCACCGATGTGGCCGGCCCCTACCTGCCCTGGAGCGACGGCCCGGTCACCCCGCGCCACCTACCCTGCTTGGATGGCACCCTCTACACCGATGCCGCTCACCAGCACTGGCTGGTCTACAGCCGCGGCGCCGAGGGCAGCCCCACAGCACCCGGCCTTGCCGACGGCGAGATGTACGCACTGCGGTTGAACGACGACCTGAGCGCATCGGTGGGCGAACCGGAACTGCTATTCCACTCCTCCGATGCGGCCTGGAGCAAGCCGCTCTGGTTCCCGCCAGGCGTGAACCCGCCCGAGGAACTGGGCTTGGCCAAAGATCCGCTCTTCACCGATGGCGCGTTCCTTATCAATGCGCCGAGTGGCGGCCTGCTGATGATGTGGTCGGCCTTTGGCGAGCAGGGCTACGCCATGGGCGTGGCTCACTCAACCACTGGATCGGTGCTTGGGCCCTGGGTTCAAGAACCCACCCCGCTCTGGGCAAAAAACGGCGGTCACGGCATGGTGCTGCGCACCACCGATGGTCGCGACCTGCTGGTCTTCCACGCACCCAACGACACCCCAAACGAGCGCGTGGTTTGCGTGCCGGTTGAGGTCTCAGATAGCGGCCTAACGCTAATCTGAACCCATGAGCAAAGTAGCCAGCGCCTCTCGTGCCAACCGCCGCGCCACCTGGGCCTGGGCCCTCTGGGATTGGGCCGAGCAGCCCTACCCCACCATCATTCAGACCTTCATCTTTGCCACCTACATCACCAGCAGCTACTTCGGTGACAAGGATGCCAACACCTCGCTGCTCTCTGTGGGCAACATGATTGCCGCGGTGCTGGTTGCGGTCACGGCTCCGGTCTTTGGTCGCCGGTCCGACGAAACCGGAAAGCGCAAGTTCTGGCTGCTGGTCAACTCGGGCGCGCTCATCGCAATCATGGCCGCCAGCTACTTTGTGGCCCCAACCCCGGCCTTCCTGCTCTTCGGTGTTGCCCTGTACGCCATCGGTTCGGTGGTGCAGGAGACCGCATTCATCAACTACTACGCCATGCTCAACCAGGTGACCACCAAGTCAAACGTGGGCAAGGTCTCCGGCTACGCCTGGGGTCTGGGCTACGTAGGCGGCATCCTGCTGCTGCTCATTTCGCTGGTTGGCTTTGTGCTCCCAGACCACCCTTGGTTTGGGGTCTCCACCGATGCCGCGCAGAACATTCGCATCCTCTTCCTCTTCAGCGCCATCTGGATGGCGGTATTCACCATTCCGCTCGCGCTCTTTGTTCCTGAGGTGACCGCCAAGCCAAACCAGGTCAAGGAAAGCCTGGTCCAGAGCTACCGCAGCCTCTTCGCCCAGCTGGGTCGCCTGCGCAAAAACTCCCCCGATGCCCTCCGCTTCCTGATTGCCTCCGCCGTCTACCGTGACGGTCTGGCCGGTGTCTTCACCTATGGCGCAATCCTGGGAGCCGTTGCCTTTGGCTTCACCACCACCCAGGTGATCTTCTACGGAATCGCGGCCAACATCGTGGCCGGCATCGGTGCCGCACTTGGTGGCTGGCTGGACAGCCGCATTGGCACCAAGCGCACTATTGCCGGAAGCCTTACCGGTCTGCTGCTTGCCGGCCTTGGCGTGTTTGTCTTTGCCGGCGCCGGCCCAATCACCTACTGGATTGGTGGCCTCATTCTCTGCCTGTTCGTGGGTCCGGCTCAGGCCTCCAGCCGCACCTTTGTGGCTCGCTTCACCCCGGAGGGTCGCGAGGGCGAGATCTTTGGCATCTACCAAACCACTGGCAAGATCACCAGCTTCCTCAGCCCAACCTTCTGGCTGATTGCCACCGGCATCGCCGGAGCCATGGGTGTTGCGCACACCGCCATCTTTGGCATCCTGGGCCTCATGGTGGTTCTTGGTGCCGGCCTGTTCCTACTGCTGCGTGTGCACCCAAACCCGCTGCTGAACGACTAGAAATACGAACAGTGCGTCTCGTTTTCTACTTTTTGTAGAATTGCATCATGACTAGTCGCGGCCGTAATCAGGGTGAGCTCGAGTCTGCTGTGCTCGAAGTGCTCTGGTCTGCGCGAGACAGCGACGGCCCGCAGTTAACTAGCCAGGAGATTTCCGAGCGGCTTACCCCGACTGGAATGCTTGCCATCACAACCGTGCTCACAGTTCTGAGCCGCTTGGTGGATAAGGGTCTGGTTAGCCGCTCTCAGGGCGCTGGTCGCTCCCTTCTTTTTGAGGCCGCCCAGAGTCGGGCTCAACACGATGCGGCGCTCTTGCTTCGCATTGTCGAGGACAACCCGAACCCACTTTTGGCTTTCTCACATTTCACCAGCGGACTCACTCCCGAACAACTGGCGGCTCTCAAGCAGAGCCTGAACCGAGACTAATTATGTTGAACTACCTGGCCTTGCTAGGCCTAGCCTTGGCATGGTTTTTCGTAGTGGGTTTTGCCGGCCACCGAATTCTCCCTCTCGCAGCTAGGCTCAGTCCTGGCCGGCAGGTTGCAGCATGGCTGACTTCTCTCTATAGCCTGATCGTTAGTCTGCTCACCGCGCTCGCAACATCCATAGTGCTATCGGTTATGGCTTGGCACTCGCTTCATACCGTTACACCCGGTCGTTCAAATCTTTGGTTTGTAATTCTGGTGAGTGTCCTGCCCTGGGTAACACTTGGTGCCATCTCTGCCTTGGCAGGTGCACTGCTGACACGCCTCGAGCCGGCAAGGCAAGCAGCTCGGGCAGTGGGTGCATTGCTGCACCAGCGAAGTGCAACCTCAAACAGTTTCGAGGGCATGGACATTCAGATGGTTGCCACTGAGATTCCCCTAGCCTTAGTTGCTGATACTCGGCGGAGGCCGGTGCTATTAATCTCGACTGGTGCTCAGGACCTACTGAATGAAGCCGAGATGCACGCCGTGCTCTGGCACGAGTACGCACACGCCATTTACCAGCACAACGGCATTAAGCGTGTGGCGGCCACGGCTGCGGCGTTGGCACCCAGACTGCCGTTGGCTCGCCTAATGCCATCGAAGATTGATCGGTTGTGTGAGTCCTGGGCGGATGAGTTTGCCTTGGCGAAGGTATCTGGGGAAGACCTCAGCAGCGCTAGAGAAAAAATGCACTTCTAGGCGAATAGCCGGTCAGCCAGGATTTCTCCGGGACCAGGCATCGGTGCAATCACAAAGGTGGCACTTCCAACTGGGACTGTCCACACGTTGAGGAGATCGAATTCCGCCAACTTACGCTGAACCGGGAGGTACTGGTTGTTTAGGTCGCGTGCATAGGCAAGAAAAAGCAGACCCGCTTCCCCCTGGGGCTGGCCATGGCTTGGGGTGGCCGTGTAGTTGTACGGCCTCCGATAGAAGCGCTGCTGGAACGAGTCACCGGCGGCACGACGCACGTGAGCATATTCGGGGATTGTGAGAAGGCCACTCGGCAGTTTGGCCTCAAGGTCTACCGGATCGTCAAGGCGAGTTCCACCTAAAGGCGCCCCGTTGGACAGCTTCCGCCCGATGGTGCTCTCCTTCTGGGGTGTGCTCAATGCGTCCCAGGTGTCCAGTTTCATGCGGATGCGCCGCACCACCAGTTGGGTGCCTCCGATGCACCAATCGGGCCCGTCCTTTATCCAAACCAGATTTTCGAAGTCGTCGCTGTTGAAGGCCGGATTGTCCGTGCCGTCCACCTGCCCCATTAGGTTGCGGTGTACTGGCACTCCTCGGTCAACAATCGACTCCTGACTGAACCCGTCCTGCTGCCACTTGAGTTCGGCAAACTGGGCGCTGTCGCGAAGCAGCAACCGCACCATGTGGGCCAACTGCAGTGGGAGATTGCTCTGAACCTGCAGAAGAACATCGCCGCCGACGAATGGTTCTTCTAGACGATCGATCGAAAGCGCTGGAACCTGGGAAAAGCCGGTCGGGGCACGGTGTTCTAGTTTGAGTTTGGCAAACAGCTCGGGACCGAATCCAACCGCGATAGCGGGCTGGCCTGCGCCATTGGCCAACTCCGGTTGCGGGTCTCCGGCTGGAGCCTCCCCCCGGGTCAGACGCTGGATGTCATCGGTAAGTAACACCATCCACCGATGGACATCCGCTTTTGTGATTCCCGGGAGCAGGTCCAGCGCAACCAGCGATACATGACGATGCAGCGGGAACTCAATACCCAAACCCGCCCTAGGCACTGCGGCCCTCGTTGCCGCTGCTCGTTTGGTAGCACGAAGGTTCGCCTCGCCGGTCTCCAACCCCTTGACATGCGCAACGGCCGACCCCGCAACCCCGGCAATCGCCAGGGGTGCGGAGATCAGGACGTCTCTTCTAGAAACCAAGGGTCTAATTTGTCGGAGCCGGTGAAGGTGTGTAACTCTCGCCACCGGCTACAACTGGTTTGGCGATTAGGTTGAAAGTTTGGGCCTTCGCTCCCTTGAAGGCAAAGGTGAACTTTACGATATCGCCCGCAACGATGGGCTTTTTCAAATTCATGAGCATTACGTGGAGTCCACCAGGTTGCAGGGTCACAGTTGCACCCTTCGCGATCTTGATCCCACCCTCTTTGTGGCTCATAACCCCGTTAATAACTTGGTGAGTCTGAACCATAGGTGCAATCTTGGTCGAACCGCCAGTTAGAACCACTGTGTGGTTGGTGCGGTTTGTGATCTTGGCGAAGATGCCAGTCATGCCACCAATGTGGTCCGAATATTCCGAGCTGCGAATCCAGGCATCGGTAATTGCTACACCGGAATTTGAAGCCGCCTGGGCGGGCAAAACAGCCGCGGGTGTAAGCAGTGACAGCGCGGCTGCGAGTGACACAAAACCGGCGGTGAATTTCTTTGACATGGATGCTCCCTGGTTGTTCTACGGTATGTAGAACAATCTTATTTCTACAGTTTGTAGAATTGCAATCCGTGACGCCGCCTACTGCTCCAGTGGCTCGTTGCCCACATCGGTGATGTGGAAGTTGAGGTGCGAGCGCGAGGCGGTTGGGCCGCGCTGACCCTGGTAGCGGTTGAGGTACTTGGAGCTGCCGTATGGGGTTTCGGCTGGCGAGGACAGCTGGAAGAAGCAGAGCTGTCCAACCTTCATTCCCGGCCAAAGCTTGATTGGCAGGTTGGAGACGTTGGCAAGCTCGAGGGTGACGTGACCGGTGAAGCCCGGGTCAACAAAGCCGGCGGTGGAGTGGGTCAGCAGACCCAGACGACCGAGCGAGCTCTTGCCTTCGAGGCGGGCTGCGACGTCGTCGGGCAGCGAGACAAACTCAAAGGTGCTGCCGAGCACAAACTCGCCCGGGTGCAGAATGAACGCCTCATCGGAGGCAACCTCAACCATGTGGGTCAGCTCGGCCTGGTCCTCACGAGGGTCGATGAAGGCGTACTTGTGGTTGTGGAAGAGTCGGAAGAAACGGTCCAGGCGAACGTCAATCGACGAAGGCTGGATCAGTTCCAGGTTGAGCGGTTCCAGACCAATGCGGCCGGCTTCGAGTTGCGCGCGAATATCGCGGTCTGACATGAGCATGCTTCAAGGATATACCTTTAGTGCTCGAGCCCGACCTTTCGGAAGAACCGCTTGAGCGAGCTTGGCGCCCACCAGTTGTACTCGCCGAATAGGCGCATCAGTGCCGGCACCAGCAGGGCGCGAACCACGGTGGCGTCCAGCAGGATGGCGAAGGCCACACCCAGACCCAGCAGCTTGATGATGCTCACGCTGCTCACCACCAGAACGAAGAACGAAACCGCAAGCACCAAAGCCGCGGTGGTGATGATGCGGCCGGAGCGCTGCAGACCAAAGCTCACCGAATCGATGGTGGACTGGCCGGCGTCGTGCTGCTCCTTGATGCGGCTGAGCAGGAATAGCTCGTAGTCCATGCTGAGGCCGAAGGCAATCACAGCAACCAGCACCATGGTTGAACTGTCCACAGAACCGGTGGTCTGGAAATCACCGATGAGCCAGGTGAGGTGGTGGTTCTGGAACACCCAGGTGAGGAAGCCCATGGTGGCGGCCAGCGAAAGCAGGTTGAGGATGACCGCCTTGATGGGCAGAAGCACCGAGCCGGTGAATAGGAACAGCAGCACGAGGGTTGCCAGAGTGAGCCACAGCAGCGCCCTCGGGAGGTTGCTCGAGATGCCTTCGAGGGCATCGGTGTAGTTAGCGGCAGCGCCACCAACCCGCACGTAGTGAATGTTGGTTTCCAGGCCGCGCACCTTGCCAATCAGGGCAACGGCCGCGCTCGACCTCGGGTCGATGTCTGTGATGGCCTGGACGCGGGTGAGGCCATCGGTGTTGTAGTTGGCGAAGGCCGGGCCGTACCCGGTGTCCAGGACGCCATTCTGGGTGATGCCCAGCGGGCTCTGCACACGCACCACTCCGCTGATCTGGCTGAGCTTGTTGGTGTACTGGATGAGTTCGTCCTGCGAAGGGTTGCCCAGAATAGCCTCAACCGGGGTGGCCTCACGGCCAGCAAAGCGGGTGCGTGCCTGATCGCTAGCCACAACCACCTTGGCGTCGGCCGGCAGGATGCGGTCATCCACCAGGCCAAAGTTCACGCCCTGGCCCAGCGAGACCAAGCCGGCCAGCGCGATTAGGGCAACGAAGAGCACGCGCAGCGGACGCAGCATCACGCCTCGGCTGATGCGCTCCCAGATGCCCTTGTCCTTGGGAGCCAGGCTGCCCGGCATGATCTTCCAGTTGTTGACGCGGTCACCCAGCAGGTGAAGCAGCGCCGGTAGAGCAAAGAGGGCGCCGAGCACCGCGAAGACCACAATGCTGACGCCGGCAACCGCGAAAGAGCGCAGGAAGTACTGCGGGAAGAAGCCCAGAGCCAGCAGCACCACGGCAACCGTCAGACCCGAGAAGAACACGGTGCGACCAGCTGTCTTGATGGTCACCTCAACCGATTCGGTGACCGAGCGGTTTAGTCGCTCCTCTCGGTAGCGGTTGACCATCAGCAGGGCGTAGTCGATGCCGAGTCCGAGCGAGAGGCCGGTGATTAGGTTGACGCCAAACACCGAGGTGTCGGCAAACTGTGCCGCCGCCCAGAGGGCAAAGAGCGAGCCGATTGCCGAGATCAGAGCCACCAGGAATGGCAGGCCAGCGGCAACAACGGAACCAAAAACAAATATCAGCAGCAGGA
>JAGWUG010000211.1 GCA_028868555.1 Actinomycetales bacterium
AATCAAGGTCGGCGTTATTGACTACAAGGACGTTGCAACCCTTCGTAAGTTCCTGTCGGACCGCGGCAAGATCCGCGCCCGTCGTATCACCGGCGTCTCTGTTCAGGAGCAGCGCCTCATTGCCCGTGCCATCAAGAACGCTCGCGAGGTAGCTCTGCTTCCTTACGCTGGCGCCGGCCGCTAAGGAGTAATTGAATGTCTAAGCTCATTCTGACTACCGAGGTAACTGGCCTCGGATCTGCTGGTGACGTTGTAGAGGTAAAGAACGGCTACGCCCGTAACTACCTTCTGCCACGCGGTTTTGCTGTTCTGTGGAGCAAGGGTGGCGAGAAGCAGGTGGCACAGATCCGTGCCGCTCGCGACGCACGCGCCGTTGCATCCGTTGAGGAAGCAAACGCACTCAAGGCTGCCCTCGAGGCAGCAACCGTCAAGCTGACCATCAAGGCAGGTGTTGGTGGACGCCTGTTCGGTGCCGTCAAGACTTCGGCCGTGGCTGCTGCTGTTGCAGCTGCCGGTCTGGGCGAGATTGACAAGCGCAAGGTTGAATTTGGTGCACCAATCCGCACCACCGGAAACCACACCGCTACCGTCAAGCTCACCGCTGACCTCAGCGCCAAGCTCAACCTCCAGGTTGTAGCTGCCAAGTAAGGCTCTAAAAGGCGGGTGGCCCTCACGGGTCACCCGCCTTTTGCTTTGCCTGGGGTGGGCCGCTATCGCGCCCCGTCTCGCCCGTCGCGGCAGGCCGAAATCCGTTCACCCGCAGTTCAGAATGCCCAAAATATTCTGGGGAATTCCCTCGTGAAAACCAAAGTTATTCACAACCTTGAACCCGAACTTTAGGGTTTTGCCAGAAACTTGTGAACAACCTTGAAGCCCTTATTTGACGCGGGATTCAGGGCTATTTCCACAATTGCTACACAGGGTTATCCACAAGTTATCCACATGATTAACGGCGTGTTTGCGGAATTGTCCACATAGTTATCCACAGCCCGACTTGAAGGTTAAATGTCGGTGTCCCATGCTAGTCAGGAACCATCAGGTCACCAGGAGGAAATTGTGAGTTTGGCTGCAGTACCGGCGCCGGATTCCGGGTACGCCGGCAGGGCTCTCCCTAGCGACATGCTGGCAGAGCAGAGCGCCTTAGGCGGCATGCTTCTCTCAGCTGAGGCCGTGGCCGATGTGTTTGAAGTTGTTAAGGGCGTTGACTTCTACGCGCCCAAGCACGAACTGATCTTTGATGCCATCGTTACGCTCTACGGCAAGGGCGAACCCACAGACGTCATCACCGTTACCGACGAACTAACCAAGCAGGGCAACCTGGTTCGCGCCGGTGGTGCCGAATACCTACACACCCTCACCTCCATCGTGCCTACCGCGGCCAGCTCCGCGTTCTACGCGCAGATCGTCCGCGATAAGGCAGTTTTCCGCCGCCTCGTTGAGGTTGGAACCCGCATCGCTCAGATGGGTTACTCCAACGAGGGCGAAATCGAAGAAGTGGTCAATCAGGCTCAGGCCGATGTCTACGCCGTTGCCTCTGCAGGCATGGGCGAGGAGTTCAGCACCCTGGGCGACTCCATGCAGGCCGCAATCGATGAAATTGAGGCTGCCGCCAACCGTGGTGGCGAAATGGTTGGAGTGCCAACCGGCTTCACCGAGCTAGACCAGCTCACCCATGGACTTCACCCAGGCCAGCTGATCATCGTTGCCGCTCGTCCAGCCGTTGGTAAGTCCACCCTCTGTGTTGACTTCGTGCGCAACGCGGCCATCCGCTACAACAAGCCAGCAATTCTGTTCTCGCTCGAAATGAACCGAGCCGAGATCGCCATGCGTATGCTCTCGGCCGAGACCAGCATCCCAATGCAGTCCATGCGTAAGGGAACCGTTGAGGCCTCTGACTGGACCAAGATCGTTGGCGTGCGAGCCCAGCTCAACAACGCCCCGCTCTACATTGACGATTCACCAAACCTCACCCTGGTGGAGATTCGCGCCAAGGCTCGCCGTCTGGTCAAGCAGTACGGCCTGCAGCTCATCGTGATCGACTACCTGCAGCTGCTCACCTCCGGAAAGAAGGTTGAGAGCCGCCAGCAAGAGGTTTCCGAGTTCTCTCGTGCACTCAAGCTGCTGGCGAAGGAGCTCAAGGTTCCGGTAATTGCCATTTCACAGCTAAACCGAAAGAGCGAAGACACCAAGGACAAGAAGCCAGACATTTCGCAGCTGCGCGAGTCGGGCTCGCTTGAACAGGACGCCGACGTCATCATCCTGCTGCACCGCGAGGGCATGGGCGAAAAGGATCACCCGCGTCAGGGCGAGGCAGACCTCATCCTGGCCAAGCAGCGTAACGGACCTACCGGCACCGTGACCGTTGGCTTCCAGGG
>JAGWUG010000212.1 GCA_028868555.1 Actinomycetales bacterium
CCAAACGTTGGCCTCATGGCCCAGGCCGCCGAGGAATACGGCAGCCACGACAAGACCTTCGAGATCAAGTCGGCTGGTGTGGTTGAGGTAGTCAACGCAGCCGGTCAGGTTCTGCTTTCGCACCAGGTTGGCGAGGGCGACATCTGGCGCGCCACCCAGACCAAGGACGTTGCAGTTCGCGACTGGGTAAAGCTGGCCGTGACTCGTGCCCGCGCCACTAACGTTCCAGCTGTCTTCTGGCTGGACGCAAACCGCGCTCACGACGCAGAGCTCATTACCAAGGTCAAGCAGTACCTGGGTGACCACGACACCACCGGTCTGACCATCGAGATCATGGAGCCGGCAGCGGCTACCAAGTACTCGCTCGGCCGCATCCGCGAGGGTCTCGACACCATCTCGGTAACCGGTAACGTTCTCCGCGACTACCTGACCGACCTGTTCCCAATCCTCGAGGTTGGCACCAGCGCCAAGATGCTCTCCATCGTTCCACTGCTCAACGGCGGTGGCTTGTTCGAGACCGGTGCCGGCGGTTCGGCTCCAAAGCACGTTCAGCAGTTCCTCGAGGAGAACTACCTCCGCTGGGATTCCCTCGGTGAGTTCTTTGCGCTGGCCGCTTCGCTGGAGCACCTAGCCGTCACCACCGGCAATGCCAAGGCCAAGGTGCTGGCAGACACTCTCGACCGCGCCACCGGAACCTTCCTCGAGGAAGACCGTTCGCCAGGTCGCAAGATTGGCACCATCGACAACCGCGGCAGCCACTTCTACCTGGGCCTCTACTGGGCACAGGAGTTGGCCGGCCAGACCGAAGACGCAGAGCTTGCAGCCAAGTTCACCGTTCTTGCCAAGACCCTCACCGATGCAGAAGCCACCATTGTGGCCGAGCTCGTTGCGGTTCAGGGTAAGTCGGTAGAGATCGGCGGCTACTACCGTCCGAACGTTGACCTGGTTGAGAAGGCCATGCGCCCATCGGCAACCCTGAATACTGCGCTCGAGACCTTCGGCAAGTAGTTCGCACAAAAGGTAAAGAGAAATCCCCCGGCCATTGGTCGGGGGATTTCCTTTTACAAGTCTTATTCCGCTGAGTAATCGCTCAGCATTTTGAGCGCGTATTCAAACGCCGGCTTCATGTCGAAGTCTTCGTCCAGCAGCCATTGAGTCTGGAGGCCGTCCCAGACCGCAATCGCAATCTGGGCCTTGATGGCATCCTCCGCGTTTGGCTGGGTGCGCTGATGCTCGGCTGCCTCGATCTCAGTATTGATCTGACGCAGTCCGCGATAGCGGTTCTTGAAGTATTCGTGCGCTGGGTGGGCTGGGTCGGTCGCCTCGCCAACCAGGTTCGCCCATAGCCGGGTAAGGGCTTCATTCTTTTCATTCAGCAGCACCTGCGCCATGCTGCCTGCGCGACGCGCTTCGGGGCTGTTGCCGTGCTCGGGAGCATCGGGGTGAACGGTTTCGCGGTACTCCACGATGGCCAGCAGAATGGCCTCTTTGCTGGCGAAGTGGTGCAGCAGGCCGGCCTGGGACAGGCCACAGGCGGTTGCAATCTCGCGCATCGAAGTTCCGTGGTAGCCGGTCTTGCCAAAGGCATCGATGGCGCGCTCAATAATTTCTTCGCGCTTGGCCGTTCCCTTTGCGTAGGGTCCGCGGGTCTTTTTTGCTTCGGTGCTCACGCCCCAACTTTACCGAAACAACGTATTGATAACGGGTACATCGAAAACTTGTCATTTGAATGGTATTTGAGATACGTTATACCCAAACCGCACTTCAGTCGAAAGGTATTTCATGTCTAAGCAGGCACCGTCCGTACAGCTCTGGTCCATCCGCGATCCGTTTGGCGAAGACATGAATGGAGCCCTCGCAAAGCTCGCTGAGATTGGCTTCACCCGAGTTGAGCCTTTCGGCCACGGCGACTTCAGCGACGGCGGATTCTTCGACGACCTGGCCGCTGCACTGAAGGCCAACAACCTCACGGCACCAACCATCCACTTCCAGATGTACGGCAAGGATCTGGAGCCATTCTTCGGTGCTGCCAAGAAACTCGGCGTTGGCACCATCATCGACCCGATGATTGACCCAGAACTCTGGAAGACCCGCGAGTCGGTCATCGAGATTGCAAACGCGGTCAGCGCCATCGCCGATGAGGCTGAGAAGCACGGTCTGAAGATCGGTTACCACAACCACCACTTCGAGTTCCTAAACATCATCGACGGCGTTCCTGCCTACGACATCTTCGTAGAGCACGTCAGCCCGAAGGTTGTCCTCGAGCTGGACACCTACTGGGCAACCGTGGGTGGCGCTAACGCCGTTGAGGTCCTTGAGCGCCTGGGGGACCGCGTGGTTGCAATCCACGTCAAGGACGGCAAGCTAGGCCTCGA